>CAYNUP010000046.1:0-9664 GCA_964400565.1 uncultured bacterium
TTATAAAATCGTATGGGAAACAATAATTAAAGAAATCCCAAAACTTAAGAAAAACATTGAAGAAATACTTACAGAAGAAGGGTCTCTTTAAACTTTTAAAAATTGTTCAAGAGGGCTGTCCTTAATCAATATATTTAGAGAACTTAACTGGAAAGAAATTAAACTTTCTCTTTTTCAATTATCTCAAATCCTTTTATCTTCAAAATCTTCTTTTATCATAAATCAGGCAAGAGAAATTTTTAAACCATTAAACCGAAATTTTTCTTCAAAAAAGGAGGTGCAAAATGAGAAGGACAAAAGAAGGAATGAAAAAAATAAGAATAAAAATTGTCAAATTAAAAGAAAAAGGACTTACAGTAGAAGAAATAAGGAGAAAAACAGGAGCAAGTCCAAATACTATCTGTAAAATTTTAAAAAATTTCAAAGGTAGATACTGCCAAAAATGTGGAGAAACAAATCACCAAGTCCTTGAAGAACATCATCCTGATAAAATTAACCAACCTAATTTCACAATTACTCTCTGTGCAAACTGTCATGAAGAAATCACGAGGGAACAGTTAAGAGAAAGGAATAAAAAGAAAGTTCAAGGAAAAAATATTCTTAATCCAGTAAACTTAAATTTACCTACTACGATTCAAACACAACAAGAAAATATAAATTATACCTTTAATCTTCCTGCTCCTGTTCAAAAATTACCCAAAACTTATATCAAACCATTATCACCTGAAGAAACTAAAAAAGGTCTTTTATTAGTAGGAGGAATAACAGGAATTTTAGAATGTCTTAATCCAGATAGAAAACCCCTTGAAAAATTCTTGAGTGGATTGTATAATGAAGAAAATAATACTTAAGAACTTAGATCGAAAAAAAATTATAACTATTACAGTCAAAAAAAAGGAGAACTTAGAAATGTCAGCAATAAAATTTGGCGTTTGTGGTTTAGGAAGAATCGGTGCTTATCGGTGCCAGATTTTTGCGAGAGAAGAGAATTATTATAAACTGGTTGCGTTATGCGATGTAGATTCAACGCGGGTGGAGGAATTGAAGGCGCAACTTGGAGGTCGAGGTTACACTGATTTCGCGGAATTCCTTACTGACCCGGACATGGAACTTGTTATAATTGCTACGCGTAACATAGATCACGCACGACAAGCTGCCCAGGCACTTGCTGCTGGGAAATTGGTTTTACTTGAAAAGCCGATTGGAGTAACAACCGAAGATTACCAATTGCTTCGGGAACTTGATACTAAATATCCAGGTAAACTTTACTTTTGCCATAATCATAGATTCGAACCTGCTTTTCAGAATACACTTGCAATTATCGCAGAGGGATTATTGGGAAATATTCAGGTGGTGAAACTTTGTAAGCACCATTCGTTCATGCGGCGCAAAGACTGGCAGATGTGTTTGGAGTTTGGCGGTGGTTTGCTCAATGTTTGGGGACCACATCTATTGGACCAAGGATTGCAATTTCTTAGGGCATCTGTGCGGGAAGTTTGGGGCCGTCTTCGACGTATTCTCACGCCGGGTGATGCCGATGATCATGTACGAATAATGATAGAGGGAGAAGACGGAGTGATTGTTGAGATAGAAATTAGTAATGTAGTAGCATTGCCCGGTCCGTATTGCATTATTATAGGCGATCGCGGTACTTTGAGTTACGATCAGGAACAAAAGGAGATTAGGATTAGGTACCTTGACCCTCAATTTCAATGGCCTGAGGCTGTAGTTGATCCAGGAACTCCTTCGCGAGGCAGTCCTATGTATGCAGATGAGAAACTACCATGGATTGAAGAAGTACGCAAAGTCGAACCAGATACGAACATATGGGAATATGTTGAAATAGAACTTGCACGGCATCTGTATGCCGCTATTCGTAAAAACGTTCCTTTCCCGATTAAAAATTCGGAAGCGTTGGAAGTGTTGCGTATCACCGAGATAGTGAGAAAACAGAATCCTCAGTTTGATCGGAGGCATACACTATGAAAAAAATCAAAATCGCTCAGATTGGAGTTACTCACGAGCATGCTGGGGGTAAAATTCTCAGTTTGCGGAAAATGCCTGATGTTTTTGATATAGTTGGGGTTGTGGATGATCGTGCTTCAACCTCTCCAAGATTTCCTCTTGAAATAGATATGAAACCCTATGAAGGATTGAAATTTCTTACTGAGGAAGAAGTTTTTGTCATTCCTGGACTTCAGGCAGTAGTAGTGGAAACAGCAAACGCTGATTTGGTTCCGACTGCCATTCGTTGTATGGAAAAAAATCTAGCCATACACATGGATAAACCAGGAGGAGAATCTCTTGAACCCTTTGTTCGTTTGCGTAAATCTTGTGAAGAGAAGAAATTGCCTTTCCAGATAGGGTATGTGTTTCGTTGTAATCCTGCTTTTCAATGGTGCATAAAAGCGGTCCGACAAGGCTGGCTCGGTGAAATTTTAGAGGTGGAAGGCAGTATGAATCATAACTATGGGGGGGATGCTTATCAACATTATCTTGGTCATTTTGCAGGGGGGATTATGTATAACCTTGGTGGTCACTTGATAGATGTGATTGTGGCAATGTTGGGAGAACCAAAGCGGGTTTTTTCTTTTCTGAAATCTGCACCCGGCTGGCATGAATCGATCAAGAACAACTGTTTGGCAATTTTAGAATATCCCCACGCTACTGTGACTTTGCGGGCTTGTAGCCTGGATCCTGATGGACTTGTTCACCGTCGTTTCAGAATAGTTGGAACTAAAGGGACAGTAGAACTGTGTCCGTTGGAACGATTTGATGGGGAACCCTTAAGGATGCGTGTGACTTTGCTTGAGGGTAATGAAAAATATCCTAAAGGAACCCATATCTTGGATTTTGGTGTGATACATGATCGCTATGCCGCGCAATTACTGGAATTATCCCGGATGGTAAACGGTGAAATGGTTAATCCATACGGATGTGAGCATGACATTCTTGTTCATAAAGTATTACTTGCTGCAGCAGGTTACATAAAATGGATATAAAAGAGTCAGTGTGGAAATATATTGTTTAATAGTTAAGAGTAATAGCAACCAATTCTATAAAATGCAGAATATGTTTTTTAGATTATTTTAGAAATTTATGAATTATATATCTATCAAGCAAATATATTATTTTTTTATTCTCCCTAATTTCTAAAATTGTTAAAGAGGGCTGGGGGAATAGGACTCGAACCTATACGCCGGGATCCAGAGTCCCGTGTCCTACCAGTTAGACGATCCCCCAGTTTATTCTTTCTTTCTTAAAATTATCTTATAATCATTATCTTTTCTTGTTAAAATTATATGCCCTTCCCTTGCAAGCCAGCCAAGACCCATTATTAATAAATCTCTATCTCTACCTGTTGATTCAATCAGTTTTGATAAGGTTGTCTCATTATATTTTTCCAAATACTGCCATATTTCTCCCGCCACTATCCCTATTTCTGTTATCATTTTGCCTCCTTGATTTTATAAATTTTACCATTTTTCTCCCTTTTTGAAAAGAGTTTTACATCTTGGACATCCACTAATTTCTTTATTCTTGCTATCAATGTATTCTAAAAAACATAAAGGGCACTTCCAGAGATTGTCCTTTTCAACTTTTTTATACTTTTTCTTACCTTCAAGAAAAATCCATAAAAGAAGAATTAAAACACTTAAAGAAAGATAAAAACAACCTCCAAGGTCAATTGGTATTTTTATCATTTTAGTTTAAAAACTATTGTTATAATTCCCCATACATTCTTATCAGTATCAGCAGATTCAAAAACCCACTTTTTAAAATTTTCCTCTGCATATAAATCAATTTCTGGATATCCTGAAGAAGAAAAAATTTCTGTATTAAATATTTTTCCTTCGGGACTGACCCAGAATTTTATTTTTATTTTTCCTTCTATTCCCTTTTTTTGAGCCCATAAAGGATATTCAATCTTTTCTTTATAAATAATTTTTCTCTTTCCAGCAGGTCCTTCTATAAATTCATCTTTAAATCCTTCCTGAATTTTTGAAAATGGTAAAAATGGGAGAGTTGGTTCAAATCTCACATCAACAATATCTATCCTTACATCTGTTTTGCTTAAATATTCTTTTTCTCCAATAATATCTTCTGTTGAAATGTTTATTGGGGGGATATTTTGCTGGATTAAGGTCTTTTCAGTTCCTATATTTTCTTTTATTTTTCTGGAGATTAAGTTGATATTTTCTGATATTTTTTTTGTTTCAATTGCAGGATAAAAAATAATCTCTATTGGTTTTCTTTGTTTTAAAGGTAATGGTAAAAAAATTGAAAAAAGAGAAATGCCAAGTATATGAATAAAAAGACTTATAAAAATTGCTCTGAAGAAAATAATGTTTTTTTTCATTATTCAAATTCAGGAATTGTTCCTATTGCAATCCTTTCAATACCAACTTTTCTTGCTATATCCATAACTTTTACAACTATTCCATGTTTTGTATTTCTATCCGCCTTTACTACAAGAACAACTTTTTCTTTTTCTGTCTCTTTTATTTCTTCCTTAAGCATATTTCCCAGTTGTTCAGGATTTGTAATTCTACCTTTGAAGAATATAACTCCATCTTCAGAAATATTTACAAATATTTCTTTCTGTTTTATTACATCAGTTGTTGTTGCTTTGGGAAGTTTTATCTTTATTCCTGGCTGCATTATGAAACTTGAACTCAACATAAAAAATATAATTAACTGGAAGACAACATCTACAAGAGGTGTCAAATTTATCTCGCCCTTTTTTATATCATAATGTCTTCTGAAAATCATATTTTTATTTTACCTGCTATTTATTTCTGTATCAAATTTTAAATTACTCTTGACAGGTTTGAAATATGTAGTTATAATGGTAAAACTGACTGGTCAGTCAAAAATGAAAAACAAAAGAGAATTGATTTTAAAGATTGGAGAAAAGATTATAAGTGAAAAGGGATATTCAAAAACAACTATTGAAGAGATTACAAAGAAAGCAAAAATTGGCAAAGGGACTTTTTATATTTATTTCAAGGATAAAAGGGATTTATTTTTTTCAATAATTAAAGAAGGACTTGAAAATCTTATGGAAAAAATTAAAAAAGAAGTTGAGAAAATAGATGATTTTTTTGAGAGATTAAAGAAAGGAGTTGAAATATATCTCTCCTATCATGAAAAAAATTATGCTCTTTTTAAAATCTTACTTCAGGAAAAACCATTTATAAAGAGAAAAAATTTTGAAATTTTCTGGAAGGATTTTTTTAATAAGTGGGAAGTTTTTATGAAAGAAGGCTTTGAAAAACAGATAAAAGAAGGGAAAATAAAGGATGTTGAAATAGATGATATAATTTATTCTTTGATAGGAATTTTACATGGGAATATTCATAGATGGATTGTGAGTGGAAGGAAGTATTCTCTTGTTGCAAAAAAAGATATTATTTTTGAAATATTTACAGAGGGAATCAGGAGATAAAAATGAAAAAATTTTTTATTTTAATTTTTCTTTTTGTTTCAGTATCTTTTTCGCAGGACTTTCTTAAACTTGATGATTGTATAAGAATTGCTATTGAAAATAATCTAAAGTTGAAGATCGCTAAAATTAAGATAGAACAAGCATATTATCAGAAAGAGATAGCAAGAAAGTATTTTTTCCCCACTCTTTCTTCTTCTTTTAATTATACATATCTTGGTAAAAATGAAGGAATATTTTTTGATGGGGTTGGGCCCATAAAATTTACGGAAGACAATCTCTATACTTTTAAATTCACCCTTACACAACCTTTATTTGCAGGATGGAAAATTGAGAGAGGTTATGAGATAACAAAGGATATATATGATAAATCTAAAATTGATTACTATACCGAACTGGAAAATTTAATACTTGATGTTAAAAAGGCATATTTCAATGTTCTCAAAGCAAAAAGATTTCTTGAAACAGGGAATAAATATAAAGAGAGTCTTGAGAGACATTTAATTGATGCCAAAAAATGTTTTGAGGAAGGCATTGTTACAAAACTTGATATTTTGCGAACAGAACTTGCATTGAAAAATGTTGAAACAAAAATAATTGAAAGTGAAAATTATTTAAAAATTGCAAAGGCAAACCTTAATTTTATTATGAATAAACCAGTGGATTATGAATTTGAATTAGAAGATATACTTGAAACTAAAGAGGAAGAAAAAGAATATGGCTGGTGGAGAGAAACAGCATTAAAAGAAAGAAAAGAAATAAAGGGTTTTGAAAAAGTGTTATCAATCTATAAGAAAAATATAGAAATTGAAAAAAGTAATTTATATCCGCAGATTTACTTTTTCTTAAATTACAATATTGAAAAAGGAACACAGACTTCTTTAGGAAAATGGGATACAAACTGGAATATGGGTATTTTGCTTTCTTATGATATATGGAATTGGGGACAGACAAAAGACAGGATAAAAAAAGCAGAAAAAGAAAGTAAAGAGATGGAAAAACAATACCAACTTCTTAAAAATTCAATTGAAATAGAGGTTAAAAATGCATATTTAAATTTTGTATCCATAAAAAATAAAATAGAGGAGATAAAAAAACAGATAGAAGTAGCAGAGGAAAATTTTAGGATAGCAGAGATTCTTTATAGAGAAGGGATGGCAACAAATACAGATGTAATTGATGCTATAAGTTCTTTGATAGAAGCAAAAAACAGTTATTATAATTCTATTTATGAATATAAAATTGCTTACAGTGAACTTGAAAGAAAAAGCGGAATTTTAAAATGGGAGGAGAAATGAAAAAAAATAGAGGAAAGATAGCAGGAATATTGGTCATATTAATTGCCATTTCGGTTAACCATATGCGAGTTCAAAAAAATAAAAAAGAGAAAAAAATTGAATTTTTACAGGAAGAAGCAGTACCGGTAGAAGTTGCTAAAGTTGAAGAAGTTTCTTTGAAGGATGAAATTGAATGTATAGGAGAAATTGAACCATATCAAAAAGTTGTAGTTTATTCAGAAGTTACAGGACAGGTAGAAAAATTGAATGTTAAAGAAGGTGATTATGTAAAAAAAGGAGACCCTATAGCCCAGATTGATTATAAAAAAAGGAAGATTGATTATGAAAATGTGGAAAATCAACTTAAAGCAGCAGAAGCAAATTTAGAAAATGTAAAAAAGGACTATGAAAGATTTACAAATTTATATAAGGAAGGAGTTATATCTCAGAAGAAACTTGATGATATAAAAACAAATTATGAAGTAGTTTCTCATCAGATTGAAGCATTAAAAAAACAATTTGAACTTGTTAAAATAAGATTGAACGAAGCATTTATATCCTCTCCAATAAATGGCTTTATTGCTGAAAAATATATAGACGAAGGAGAATTGATTACTGAAAGTACAATGATGAGGTCTGTTCCAATTGTTTCTATTGTGGATATAAGTAAAGTAAAAATTAAATTGCCTGTTCCTTCTGAAGAAATTGGGAAGGTTAAAAATGGACAGACAGTTTTAGTTAAAATAGATGCATATCCTGAAAGATTCTTTTATGGTAAGGTTGTAAAAATATATCCTGTTGCAGATGTGAGAACAAGAACAGTTAATGTTGAAGTTCTTATTGAAAATAAAGATTTCTTTATAAAACCAGGAATGTACTGTAAGGCAAAAATAATGGTTGGAGAAAGAAAATCGTTTGTTATTCCTCTTGATGCAATTGTGAAATTACCTGCAAGTGGAAATTATTACTGTTTTAGAGTTAAGGATAATACTGCTGAAAAGGTATATATAAAAATAGGGAAGATTACAGGAAATTATGTAGAAGTAAAAGAAGGTTTGGAAAAAGATGATATTGTTATCATTACTTCTCAGGGGATTCTTGATACAGGGAAAAAAGTGAGAATATCAAAAGGAGAGGAGAAATGAATTTACCCCAATTTTCAGTTAAAAGACCATATACAACATTAATGATTTTCCTTGCAATTTTGATAATTTCTGTAATAACAATACCTAAAATACCCATAGATTTAATGCCTGAAATTGAAATGCCTTCTGTTTCTGTTATTGTTCCATATCCAGGAGCAAGTGCTTCTGATGTTGAAAATGATATAACAAAATATCTTGAAGATTATCTTATAACAGTTAGCGACCTTGATGAACTTAATTCAGTATCAAGCGATAATATTTCAATTGTAAGTTGTAAATTTAAATGGGGGAAAAATCTTGATGCAGCAGTAAGTGATGTTAGAGAAAAAGTAGATTTTGCAAAAAAGGATATTTTCCAGCATGCACCTGATGCAGAAGAACCTATAATATTTAGATTTTCAACATCCATGATACCTGTTATGGTTATATCTGTTTCATCAAAAACACTCTGGAAAGATTTATATTACATTGTAGATAAACAGATTTCAGACTCACTAAAGCAAACAGAAGGGGTTGGAACTGTTATGTTTTTTGGTGGAATAAAAAGACAGATAAATATTAATCTTGACTGGGAAAAAATAAATGGATATGGAATACCATCAAATCTTATAATACAGAGATTAAACGAAGAGAATATTGATTTCCCACTTGGAGAGATAAAAGTAGGAAAAAGGAATTATTTTTTAAGGGTTAAAGGAAGATATAAGAATCCAGAAGAAATAAAAGATATATTGATAACAACAATTGCGGGAAGACCTATATATTTAAGGGATATTGCAAAAGTTGAAGATTATTATGAGGAAGAAAAATCAAAAGCATATAGAAATGGAGAAGAATCTATTGTTTTAATTGTCCAGAAACAATCAGGAACAAATACTGTTTTTGTTGCTAATAATATAAAAGAAAAGATAGAAGAAATAAAAAGGTTTCTGCCAAAAGATGTGAAAATTGATATTCTTTTTAATTCAAGTGATATGATTTTAAGGTCAATAAAAAACCTTCTAAACACTCTTATAACAGCAGGAATTCTTGTTGTTCTTGTAACAGTTTTTCTTTTAAGAAGGCTTAATTTAAGTTTAATTGTTTCACTTTCAATTCCATTTTCTTTAATATGTGCATTTTTATTCCTTTTTATAGGTGGATTTACAATAAACATTATATCTTTAATGTCCCTTGCACTTGTAATAGGTATGGTTGTTGATAATTCAATTGTTATACTTGAAAATATTGTAAGACATTTTGAAGAAGGAGAAAGAATTGATGAAGCAAGTATTTATGGAGCAAGTGAAGTTGGAACTGCAGTTGTTGCCTCAGCAATAACTACAATAGTTGTTTTTGTCCCTTTAATTTTTACAAAAGGTTTTGTTGGTATAATTTTTAAACAACTTGGCTATATTATTTCAACGACAATATTTATGTCTTTAATAGTTGCTTTAACTCTTGTGCCTATGCTATCTTCAAAAATTATAAAAAGCCAAAAAAGTGAGACAAAATTTTATAAAATTGGAGAAATATTTCTTGCCAGAGTTGATAATATTTATACAAATGTATTAAAATGGTGTCTTAAAAATAGAAGGACTTTTTTAATAATTATTTCAGGATTATTTATTTTTTCTCTCTCCCTTTTCAAATTTATAGGAGTAGAGTTTTTCCCCCAACAGGATATGGCAAGAATAGAGGCAAATTTTTCTCTCAATCCATCAACAAGAATTGAAGAAACAGATAAAATTGTAAAAAAACTTGGGAAAATTTGCGAAGAGGAAATACCTGAGATGATTTCATGGTATGGAACATGT
>CAYNUP010000047.1:0-2390 GCA_964400565.1 uncultured bacterium
GATTATAACTTCTAAAAAATATAAACTTTCACAGGATATTCAAAATTTAAATGTGGAAGTAAAAAAATTAAAAGAAGAAAAATTCCCTGAATATCAAAAACTTTGGGATTTACCATCAGAAAAGGATATTGACATTTTAGAAGAGTTAATAAATAAAAAGAAGGAAGAGATAAAAAAGAAAGAAAATGAACTTAAAGAGTTAGAAAATTTTATTATCTTTTTTGAAAAAACAATTCAAGACAGAAAAGAACCTCCCTTAATTTGGGATATCGGATTTGCAGAAGTTTTTGAAGAAAAAGATGGATTTGATATTGTTATTGCAAATCCTCCTTATGTAAGGCAGGAATTAATTTCAGACCCAACAAAACCAGAGAACCAATCAATTGAAGAAAAAAGAGAATACAAAGAAAAACTTTTAAGACAAATTCAAATGGACTGGAACGACGAAAAAGGCGAGCTAATAAAACTTGATAAAAAATGTGACCTTTATGTCTATTTTTATCTTAAAGGATTGAAATTATTAAATACAGATGGAGTTATGTGTTTTATTTCTTCAAATTCTTGGCTTGATGTTGAGTTTGGTAAGGGATTACAGGAAGTTTTATTAAAAAGAGTTCCTATTGTTGCTATTTATGATAATCAGGCAAAAAGAAGTTTTAAACATGCTGATGTAAATACAATAATAATTTTACTTAAAGCACCTTTTGAAAAAAATTGGCAGAATAATTTAAAAGAAAATATAGTTAAATTTGTGGTATTTAAAAAGCCATTTGAAGAGATAATATTTTCAGAAACATTTTTAGAAATTGAAAATACATTTAAAAGAAAAGAGAAAGAAGAATTTAAAATTTTTTCAATTAAACAATTTGATTTATGGAAAGACGGAGCAGAAAACCCTAAAAAGAAAGGAGAAGTATTTAATGAACATTCTATTTATATTGGTAATAAATGGGGAGGGAAGTATTTGAGAACGCCTGAAATTTTCTGGAAGATACTGGAAAAAGGGAAGGATAAACTTATAAAATTGGGAGATATTGCAGATGTAAGATTTGGAATTAAAACAGGCGCTAACGAATTTTTCTATTTAGAGCCTACGGGAAAACCATCACCAAAGGGGCTTTTGCATGTCAAAAACTCCGCTGGTTGGGAAGGGTTTATAGAAGAAGAGTTTTTAAAACCTGTTATAAAATCACCGAAAGAACTAAAAACAATTTTGGTAAGAGAAAAGGATTTGAAATACAAGGTTTTTATGTGCCATAAATCAAAAGAAGAATTAAAAGGAACTTATGCTTTAGAGTATATTGAGTGGGGAGAAAAAGAGGGATATCACGAGAGACCAACCTGTAAATCAAGACCAAGATGGTGGGATTTGGGAAACTGGGAGATAAGTAAAAATATTTTGCCGATGTTTGAGGACAAAAGAGTCTACTGTTTTTATAATGATTGTAATGCATATATAGATGCGGCACTTTATTGGGTTTATACAAAAACAAACGAAATTAACTTAAACATTTTATTAAACAGTAGTTTACTTAAACTATGGAAAGAACTTTTATGTAGACCACCAGAAGGTTTAGGTGTAATGCAAATGAAGGTCTATCATTATCATGAGATGCCAATACCAATAGAATTTTTAAATTTTGACTTCACTTCAGAACTTTTAGAATTTTATAAAAGTTTCATTGATAGAGAAATTTTCTCTATTTTTGAAGAACTCGGTTTTCCAAAATGCTCTCGAAAAAACTGCTATCATCCAGAGCATCCTTATGAATATGTAAAGCCAGAAGAAGTGTCCTTTGACCGCATAATGCCAGACAGAAGAGAACTTGACAAAATCGTTTTTGAAGCCCTGGGCTTAACAGAAGATGAACAACTTGAAGTATATAAAGCAGTTTTAGAACTTGTAAAAAATAGATTATTAAAAGCAAAAAGTGTATAAAATTTAGACGGTGAAAATGTTAAACAATATATGGGTGCTTATTATTAGTAATGCAATGACATGGTTTTTTACATATCTTTATTATCAGAAATCTAAAAAAGAAGTATCTAAGCTCCTTACAAATGAAGTGAAAAGTATCATTCTTTCAAAACCAGAAGAAGTGAATTGGCAAGCAAAGGAAATTGTTAAATTATATCAAAAAAAATATTTAACGAAGAGGCAAAAAATCAATTCGGTTTAAAATATTGTCCTTATTGTGGTTCAGACCGTATTGAAGAAGGAAGCGATGAAACATATTATTTTGTAAAATGTTTGGAATGTGGAGCTAAAGAAACCGCACCTATTGAAGATTTCCTTCAGGATTTATAATAAAATGTTTACAAAAAAATTAGAGACATGGTAAAATAAAAACAAATGTTTATTATAAAGTACAGGAATATTAATAATGAAG
>CAYNUP010000048.1:0-2568 GCA_964400565.1 uncultured bacterium
CCTCCATTCAACATGTCCATCAACAAATAAAATATTTGCTCCATCTAAATGTCTATAAACAACTGTCCTGTATGTATAAGTAGAACCTGTTCTTGCAAGAAACCCAATTACTCCATTAGCACCAAGGATTCCACCCCACTCTACAGCCGCAGCATCTATCAAAAAAAGTGTTCTATCTGGTTTTTTTATTCTTGAAATCTTAAAAGCACACTGTGCTGCGTCCGCAACAGTCCCATCCGAGTTTATATAGGGACATATATCCCTATTTGCTGCATAATCAGGTCTACAATCATCATTCCATGCTATATATTTAGGGGCACTATTAGGTGTTTTTGTTGGACAATTTTTTATAGTATCATTCCTTTCTCTTCCCAGCATAAATCCAGGATGTGCAGGGTCTTCTTTCCCAATAAATTTACTTAAAAAATCATAATAATATTTTCTAACTGGAGCATATCGCACATCTCTGGAGGGTGGAAAATATCCATCAAAATCAATCAAATACATCCCCATAGCAATTCCCCACTGTTTTAAATTACTTATACATACTGCCTGTCTTGCTTTCTCTCTTGCTTTTGAAAGTGCTGGCAATAACATCGCTGCAAGAATCGCAATTATCGCCACCACTACCAGCAACTCTATTAATGTAAATCCAGTCCTTTTTAAAATCCTTCTTTTCATTTTACCCTCCTTTCTCCGCTAATCTTGCGGAAAATTTATATATGTAATCAGGACTTGATAGCCAAAAAACACTATCAGAGGTCCTGTTAATAAGAAATGGTTGTTTTTGAGATATAAATGAAGGACTTTTTAAATTAAATAAATTACAGACAGAGAGAGCATTTTTATTCACCATTTTCTTTTCCATTTTTTACTTTTTTGTAAAAATTATATCCATTAAAAATATTTTTGTCAAGTCAAATTCGCCACTTCTGAAATTACGACATAAAAAACTTTTAAATTTTCCTCTTTTTACTAATTTTCAATCTTTTTTAACTTTCTACTTTTTTACTTTCTAATTTTCAACTTTTTTATATTATATGTTTATTATACCCCCCCCCAAGAATTTGTCAAGAGATGTGAAAACTATTGATAGATAAAGAATTTAAAAATTTTAAAATACACTTAACAGGTTAGGTAGACATTTTCTCAAGCACCTTATTTATCAATTCTCTTGTTTTCTCTCCGTCTGCCTTTATAAGTGAACCAAGATACTCAATAGTTTCCTGATGTCTTTTATCCATTTCCCTTATTAACTCCTGCGTCCTCCTTCTCCCTTCTTCTATCGTCTCCTCCGTCCTCTTCCTACCTTCTTCTATCATCTCCTGCGCCCTCTTATTCCCTTCGTCTATCATCTTTTGTGTCTCTTTTGTCATCTCTCCTAATTCTCTTATTAAATTTTTTGCTCTCTCATCTTCTGTCTTTACCAATTGGTCTGTCCTTTTACTCAATATGTTAGCAAAAACAACAGCACCAACTCCTAATCCCACACTTAAAAACACTAAAAAGAAACTTAAAAACATCATTACTTTTTCCATTTTTTCTCCAATTTATCCCTTCAAATTAAATGCTACCTTAAATTTCACAAATTGTCAAATTTTTCTATCTTTTCTAAAATTCTCCAGTGCCTTTAAGACCATTAACTTAAATAAAATTAAAATGCTCCATCAATTTTTGTCTCCTGATTTGTCTGGTTTGAAAGGTATATTTTTATTGCTTCAAGATGTTCCTTATATGTCTTTGAGAAATGGTTTGTTCCATCTCCTTTTGAAAGAAAAAACATATAATCTGTTTTGGTAGGATTTAAAGCAGCAATTAAAGAATCCTTTCCAGGATTACATATCGGAGTTGGTGGAAGTCCTTTGTGAATATAGGTATTATAAGGAGATTTTACTTTAAGGTCTGATTTTGTTAATCTTTTCCTTTTATAACCAAGAGCATATTCAACAGTTGAACAACTTTCAATTGGAATATTTTTTTTTAATCTTTTATATATAATTCCTGCTATAATTTTTCTTTCATAACTCAAACTTGCCTCTTTTTCAATTATTGATGCAACTGTAACTATTTTTTTTACCTCATCCCAGTTTTTCTCGTTTATTTCTTCATCATAAATTCCTTCAAAAACATTTTTAAAATTCTTCCACATCTTAAGACATATCCCTTCAATTGAAATATTATATGGAAAATAATAAGTGTCTGGAAATAAAAAACCTTCAAGATTCTTATTTTTAGCATATTCAATAAATTCATCTTTGTTTTTTATAAGTCCTGCTCTTTCCAAAATCATCCCTATATCATATATTGTTGCTCCTTCTGGAATAACTATCCTTACAAGAGCAATTTCTCCTTTTACAAGTTTTTCAATAACTTTTTTTAAAGGAGTTCTTCCAGAAAATTCATATATTCCTGATTTTAGTTTTTTCTGAACATTATATCTATTTGTCCAGTATAAAAACCATTTTATATTTTTAATAATCCTTTGTTCTTTTAAAATTTTCCCTATTTCATAAGCATTTTTATTTTCAGGTATTTCTACAAGTTTTCTCTCCACATAAGGAGGTAGAG
>CAYNUP010000049.1:0-12513 GCA_964400565.1 uncultured bacterium
ACTTTTTACATATTCACCAAAAATTTCAACAGCATCAAGAGGATTGGCTTTCCCATATAAAGTTAAATTTGCAGGGTCTAAATTTATACCAACATTATCCATTCCAATATCTATAATAGTCCTTTTTAAAGTAGACGGTAATTCCTGTCCTGTTTCAAAACAAAAAATCTGATTATTTTCTTTACATTTTTCTATAACCTTTTTCATCACTGGTAAAAATGTTTTATAAACTGGATCTTCTTCATCATCTGGAATGAAACCCACATGACAGACAATATTTTTTACTTCCATTTCCTTCACAAAATCAGAAAATTCTAAAGAAAGTTTCAATCTTTCTTCCCTATATTTTGGAGCGACTAAACCCATTGTTTCAGGACCGTCTTTATTATTAAAAATCTGACCTTTAAATAACATAAAAACAGAAAAAATCTCTATGCCATAATCTTCTGCTTCTTTTTTTACTTTAAAGGGGTCAATTTTATTTATATCTTCCGCAAGAAAGCCAATCTGACAAAGGGATAGATTAAATAATTTAACTCTTTTAAAACTTTCTTCTAAATTCTTCCCTCCAACTATAAGCCCTAATTTTAATTTATTCATTAAATCTCCTTTCTTAATTACACTCCGGAATTAATGGTCCTGCAAGTTCTTTTAAGAAAAACAATTTCCCAGGCAAAGTTGGCATAAAACTACTTGGAACCCATATATCTGGTCCATATCTTAATGTAACCCATAAACTCATTCCTTGCCACATCATTCCTCTTCCAAGTGTTCCATCAGCACCACCTATAATTTTGTCTGCTTTTAAAAATATTCCAGGACCTATTGTATTTGCAAAACAGGGAACTAAAGTCGTTCTACTTTTAAAACTTGTTATTGCATTCTGTTCAATTGTCAATGGATGAAGTTTTGCTCCAAGCCGATATTCCTGCTTTTTCCAATCATCTTCTGATTTGAATTCTTCTGCAAAATGTGGTTCCCAGAAAGCAATATGGAATACCCTGCCTATTCCAAAAATAACAACAAGTTTAGCACCATTTTCTTTTAACTTTTTTATTCTTTCAGGATATTGAGGTAAAAGTTCTTTTGTAGCAAAAAATCTTTGATTTTTTGGAACAGTTAATTCTCCAAGTGGCCCATAAAATGCACTTTCCATAGCATTTTGAAAGGCCCCTGGTTCACTTGGAGGGAGTGTATTACCTTCTCTATCACTCCATTCATCCATATTAAATCCCCAGACATGTTTACAATCAACATTCCATTCCTTTAAAAAATAAACAGTCCAGTTATACATTCCCATAGGTCCAACAGGTAAAATTAGAATTATTTCTCTTTTTTCTTCTTTTGCAGTGCATATTTCGTAAGCAATTTCATGTCCCATCTTTACATTAAATTCCTCAAGAGTATCACATGGTACAGGTATAAAATCTTTATTCCACCATGGCTGTCTTTCAGTAATTTTTTCTGGTGGAAGAGAACAACATTTTTCTATTTTTTCTAAATCCCATCCTTTTGGAAAGAAATTTTCCAGAAGAGAACCTTTTATTGTATCTATTAAATTCATACACACCTCCTTTTTAAAATTTTAGAACAAAATTTTTCACTTGACAACTTCAGTTTTTAATTATATCATTATTACAAAATATTTTCAAAAAAGTAAAAAAAAGGAGGTAAATTATGGAAAAATTAGCAATTGAAGGAGGAAAGCCAGTTAATACAGAGCCATTTCCAATGTGGCCTTCTTTTTCAGAAAAAACAATTCAGATGGTTTCAGAGCCATTAAAAACAGGAAAGGTAAACTACTGGACAGGAGAGATAGGAGTAAAATTTGAAAAAGCATGGGCTGAATACAATGGAGCAAAATACTGTATAACAACTACAAATGGAACAAGTGCTTTACATACAGCAGTTGCTGCTCTTGGAATTGGACCTGGAGACGAGGTAATTTGTCCTTCCTATTCTTTTATTGCATCTTCTTTCTGTATTCTTCAAGCAGGAGCATTGCCTGTTTTTGCGGATACAGATGAGACACATACAATAGACCCTAAAGATATTGAAGACAAAATTACCGAAAGGACCAGGGCTATTTTGGTGGTTCATTTATATGGAGTTATATGTGATATGGGTCCGATAATGGAAATTGCAAGAAAACATAATTTATATGTAATTGAAGATTGCGCACAGGCACATGGTGGAGAATATAAAGGTAAAAAGGTTGGAACAATAGGAGATGTTGGATGTTTCAGTTTCTGTCAGAGTAAGCATTTTACAACAGGAGGGGAGGGTGGAGCAGTTATAACAAATAATGAAGATTTATACTGGGAATGTATGTCTTTTAGAGACCATGGATATGATGTAAAAGAAAGATTAAGATTACTTGAAATGGAGAAAAAGTTAATGTATATCCACAGGAGAGTGGGTTTTAATTACAGAATGACAGAAATGCAATCTTTAATAGGATTATGTGAACTTGAAAGATTTGAAACATGGAATCTCCCAAATAGAAGAAGGAATGGAAGATTTTTAATAGAAGCACTTAAAGACCATCCTCTTGTTTTATACCCACCTCTTGACACAGAGGAAAGGAAAAATGCTTTCTGGTGGGCTCCTTTTGTGATTGACACAGATAGATTGAAAGTTCCTATGAAACAATTTATTGCTGCAATTGAAGCAGAAGGAGTTCCTGTTTATGGAGTTTTGTGGCCTGAAATGTATAAAGAGAAAGCATATACTGAAAGAGTAGGTTTTGGCAAATTAAATTATCCTTTTAATGACCCTAATGCAAGATTTATTGACTATACAAAAGTTGAATGTAAAAAAGCAAAATGGTTATCAGATAGAACTATAAGTTTCTTTACACATCCTGTATATGAAATAAAACATATGGAAAAATATGTAGAAGCATTCAATAAAGTTGCAAAAGTATACATGAAATAGGGGGTTAAACATGGAGAAAAAAGTTAAATTTGGAGTTATAGGAGCAGGAGGAATTGCAACAAGAAGAACAATACCAGGAATGCTTGAAGCAAAAAATCTTGAAGTAGTTGCTGTTATGGATGTATTTAATGCAAAAGAGATTGCTCAAAAATTTAATATCCCAAAGTATTATGAAAAAGAAAAAGATTTGGTGAAAGACCCTGAAATTGAAGCTGTCTATATTGCAACTCCTGTATATCTTCATCTTAAGCATATAAAACTTGCTGCAGAAAATGGAAAACATATATTATGTGAAAAATCTTTATGTAAAAATCTCAAAGAAACGAAGGAAGCAGTAAAAATATGTAAAAAGAATAAGGTTTTTTTACAGGAAGGTTATATGATGAAATTCCACGGTGCACATAAAAAAATAAGAGAATTAATTTTGGAAGGAAAACTTGGGAAAATTGTATATATTAGGGCACAACTTTCATGTTGGTATCCTCCAATTAAAGGTGCATGGCGTCAAATTCCAAGCAAAGGTGGTGGTGGAAGTTTAATAGATATGGCATCTCATTTATATGACCTTATAGAATATTTCACAGATGAGAGAATAAAATATGTTTCAGCAATAGTTAATACACAGGTTCATAATTATAAAGTAGAAGATTCTTCAACAACTCTTTTAGAACTTTCTAAGGGAACTCATGCAACAGTTGATTGTTTTTTCTGTATTCCTGATGAAGCAAGTAAAACAAGATTGGAAATATATGGAAATAAAGGAGCAATATTGACAGAAGGTACAATAGGACAAAGTGTTGGTGGAAAAGCAGAGGGGATATTTGGCCTTGGAGAGGCAGGGTATGATGCTACACAGAGTAAGGATGTTATAAGAGAATTTAAAGAAATTGAATTTGAAAAGATAAATCCTTATACTGCTGAATGTGAATATTTTGCTGATTGTATTTTAAAAGGGAAAGAACCAGAAATAAATAACGGAGAAAATGCTTTACATATTATGGAAGTTATAGAAAAAGCATATCAGTCATACAAAAAGAAAAAAATTATGAAGGTTTAAAAAATTCCTTTATTTTTCAGAGGTCTTAAAAAACAATTTGACATAAAAAGGGTATTTTTTTACAATAATTAATTCTGATAAAAAAATTAATTCTGATAAAAACAGGAGGAAAAAATGGCAAAACAGAAGAAAAAATATATTTACTTTTTTGGAGAAGGAAAAGCAGAAGGAAAAGGTGATATGAAAGATTTACTTGGTGGAAAAGGAGCAGGTCTTGCTGAAATGACAAATGCAGGAATTCCAGTTCCACCTGGTTTTACAATTACAACAGAGATGTGTAAATACTATTACAAACATAATAAGCAATTACCAAAAGATTTTGATAGTGAGTTAGAAAAGTATTTAAAAAAACTGGAAAAAGTTACTGGAAAGGAATTTGGGAATCCTAAAAATCCATTACTTGTTTCTGTTCGTTCAGGCGCCAAATTTTCTATGCCAGGGATGATGGATACAATTTTAAATCTTGGACTTAATGATGAAGCAGTTAAAGGACTGGCAGAAAGCACAAACAATGAAAGATTTGCCTATGATGCTTATAGGAGATTTATACAGATGTTTGGTAATGTTGTTATGGGAATAGATAAAAATGAGTTTGAAAAAATTCTTGAAGAGAAGAAAAAGGAGAAAGGAGTCCATTACGATTCTGAACTGGATGCTAATGATTTAAAGGATATAGTGGAGAAATATAAGAAAATTTATAAAGATAAAACAGGAGAAGATTTTCCTCAGGACCCAATGGTTCAATTAAAGAGAGCAATAAATGCTGTTTTTGAATCCTGGAATAATCCAAGAGCAATAACATATAGAAAACTAAATAAAATACCCGATGACCTTGGCACAGCAGTTAATATAGTAACAATGGTTTTTGGAAATATGGGAAATGATTCAGGAACAGGAGTTGGATTTACAAGAAATCCATCAACAGGAGAAAAAGAATTCTATGGAGAATATCTTATAAATGCTCAGGGAGAAGATGTTGTTGCTGGAATAAGGACACCTAAACCTATAAGTGAACTTGAGAAAGAGATGCCTGAAGTATATAAGCAATTGAGAGAAATTACAGATAGATTGGAAAGACATTATAGAGATGTTCAGGATTTTGAGTTTACAATTGAAAGAGGAAAACTATATATGCTTCAGACAAGAACAGGGAAAAGAACTCCTCTTGCAGCAGTAAAAATAGCAGTTGATATGGTTAAAGAAGGGTTGATTACGAAAGAAGAGGCAATTATGAGAGTTGAGCCATCACAAATAGACCAACTTTTACATCCAATAATTGATCCAAAAGCAAAAGTAGAACCTATTGCTAAAGGTCTTCCTGCTTCTCCAGGTGCTGCAAGTGGGAAAATTGTTTTTACAGCAGATAAAGCAGAAGGACTTGGTAAAACAGAATCAGTTATACTTGTTAGAGAAGAGACAAGTCCTGATGATATACACGGTATGAATGCAGCAAAGGGAATTTTAACAAGCAGAGGTGGTATGACATCTCACGCGGCAGTCGTTGCAAGAGGAATGGGAAAACCATGTGTTGTAGGTTGTGGAGCAATTCAGATAGATGAAGAAAAAGAAGTTATGAAAATTAAAGATGTAGAATTGAAAGAAGGGGACTGGATTACAATTGATGGAGGAACAGGAAATGTAATAGTTGGAAAAGTTCCAACAATTGAAGCAGGAATAACAGGAGAATTTAAAACTATAATTGAGTGGGCGGATGAAATAAGAAAATTAGGTATTAGGGCAAATGCAGATATACCAAGAGATGCAAAAAAAGCAAGAGAATTTGGAGCAGAAGGGATAGGACTTTGCAGAACAGAACATATGTTTTTTGCTCCAGAAAGATTACCCTATGTTGTAGAAATGATAATGGCAAAAACAGAGGAAGAAAGAAGAAAAGCCCTTGATAAACTATTACCTTTTCAGAAAGAAGATTTTATTGGTTTGTTTAGAGAAATGGAAGGATATCCTGTAATTATAAGAACCCTTGACCCACCTTTACATGAATTTTTACCTAAAAGAGAAGAACTTATGGTTGAGATAGCATTAATGAAGGAAAAAGGAGAAGACCCTGAGAAAATAAAAGAGAAAGAGAAATTGCTTGAAAGAGTGGAGCAACTTCATGAATTTAATCCAATGCTTGGGCATAGGGGTTGCCGTCTTGGTATAACATATACAGAGATTACAGAAATGCAAGCAAGAGCAATAATGGAAGCAGCATGTGAACTTGCAAAAGAAGGGAAAACAGTAATTCCTGAAATAATGATACCTCTTGTTGGGAGTGTTGAAGAACTTAGACATCAGAAAGAAATAGTGGTAAAGGTAGCGGAAGAAGTTATGGAAAAGTATGGGGTTAAAATAAAATATATGGTTGGAACAATGATAGAAGTTCCGAGGGCTGCATTGACTGCTGACGAAATTGCAAAAGAAGCGGATTTCTTTTCCTTTGGAACAAATGATTTAACACAGATGACTTTTGGATTTAGTAGAGATGATGTTGGAAAATTTTTATTCTATTACCTTGAAAAGAAAATATTAAAGGATGACCCATTTATGACACTTGATCAGAACGGAGTTGGCCAACTTATAAAAATAGGAATAGAGAAAGGAAGAAAATCAAATCCGAATCTTGAAGTAGGGATATGTGGAGAACATGGAGGAGATCCAGAAAGTGTTAAATTCTGTCATAGGGTTGGGATGAATTATGTTTCTTGTTCACCATATAGAATACCAGTAGCAAAACTTGCAGCAGCCCAGGCAGTCGTAGAAGAAAAACTTAAAATAGAATATACAAGTAAGTAAGTTAAGAAGTTTTGAACTTATTAAGTTGTTAAGTTTATAAGTTATTAAGTTATTAAATTACAAAGAGGATAAATTGAAAACAAAAGAATTTTTAAAATTGATAGAAATGGATTTTGGAAAACTGGGCTCTGAGGAAGGATTGAGATTTAAATATTTTGAAGATGAAATAAAAGGGATTAAAATATGTTGGATGGTTTCAAAGAAAGTTTTAAATTATGCTCCTGAAAAATTTAATCTTTTGATTTCACATGAAGATTTATATTTTCCACCCGAATATGCTGGTGGAAAGGGAGAAGGAGTTGTAAGTGAATTTAGAAAAGAAATACTTGAAAAATATAGAACAAACTTTGTCAGATTACATTATACATTAGATAAATACTTCATACTTGATATATTTGACAAACTTACCGGTGGTGAAGTAATAGTAAAAGAAGATAGGTATAGGATTTATAAATTTGAAAATGTAAAATTAAGAAGAATTGCAGAAGAAATAAAGAAAAAGTATAAACTTAAATTCTTAAGAATCACTTTTCCAAATAAAAAAATAAAAAGAGCAGGGTGTCTGTGGGGTGGTTTAGGATTAAGTATAAATTCTAAGTTCATTGATAAAATTCTTTCATATAAAGTTGATGCTGTTATTGCAGGAGAAGTTGATGAATATACTATAAGGGCTCTTGATGATATTAATATTGGAATAATTGAAATTGGACATGAAGCAAGTGAAAGTTATGGATTGATAGAATTTAAAAAATTTTTGAAGAAAAAATTTCCTGAGATTCCTGTAAAATATATCAAAAATACCTACCCTATAAAAATTTTATAAATTGAAAATTTAAATTTTCTGAAGATTATTTTTATGATAAAATATTTTAAAATTAAGTATAATAAAAAACTTAAACTGATAATGTTTAAATTTTTGATAATCAATAACTTATAAAGGGGGGGATATGGAAAGAAGAGAATTTATTAAAAGGAGTTTTTTAACAATCGTAGGTTTGAGCCTTTCAAATTTTTTAAGGAGTAAAAGAAATATTTCTTTTGCAGAAGATAAAGAAAGTGAAATTTTTGTTGGAAAGGGAGAAAATTTTGAAGAAGTAACTATGAAGGTAATTGAAAAAATGGGAGGGATTGAAAAATTTGTAAAGAGAGGAGAAAAAGTAGTTATAAAGCCAAACATTGCCTGGGATAGAACACCGGAGCAGGGTGCAAATACTCATCCGGATGTGGTCAGTGCTATTGTTAAATTGTGTAGAAAAGCAGGAGCAAAAGAAGTTATAGTAATAGAAAACCCTGTTAATCCGTGGAATGTAACTTATTTCATAAGTGGAATAAAAGAAGCAGTTGAAAAATCAAATGGTATTATAAAACCGCCTACAGAATGGGTAAGTGTAAACGTTAACGGAGAGGTTTTAAAAGAAGCGGAAGTTTTAAAGGAAGTGGTTGAATGTGATGTTTTAATAGATGTTCCTGTAGTAAAAGTTCATGGTGGTGGAGTTGTCACAATAGCGATGAAAAATTTTATGGGTATTGTTAAGGATAGAAGATATTTTCACAGAACTGATTTACATAGATGTATAGCAGAAATTACAAAATATATATTACCAAAGACAAAATTGATAATCCTTGATGCTACAAGAATTATGCTTACAAACGGTCCTAAAGGTCCAGGAGAATTGAAAGAACTGAAAAGTGTAATAGGAGGAACAGATATAGTTGCTCTTGATGCCTATGGGACTACGCTCCTTAACAAAAGACCTGAACAGGTTCCACATATAAGAATTGCTTCAGAAATGGGACTTGGAACTATGGATTTAAATAAAATAAAGATAAAATATGCATAAAAAATTATTAAGGATTATATGCCAGGGATTATTTATTTTTTTATTTTTCTATTTTTTTAAAAAAACGAGTTTCCCTGTTTCTGAAAAATTACCTGTTAATATATTTTTCCGAATTGATTTACTCCTTGCAATCTTTACCACAATTTCTACATTGCATTTTTCATATTTATTTTTCCCTTCAATAGGAATTTTCTCTTTATTGCTTTTATTTGGAAATTTTTTTTGCTTTTACCTTTGTCCATTTGGAGGAATGATAGATTTCTTAAATATAATTTTATTCAGAAAAAGATGGAAAATTCATATAAAAATCCCATCTTTTATTAGAAAGATAAGAATTTTTATCTTTTTAGGGTTTATTTTGACCTCGGTAATTTTAATTTTTATAAAAATCCCATTTATATTCTGGCTATTTGACCCTTATGTAATTCTGGTTAGGAGTTTATTATTTAAAGAAATTTTTATAATATTTATTACAATAATATTTTTAAGTGTTTTAATTCCGAGATTATGGTGTAATAATATATGTCCGCTCGGTTATTTAAACTATTTAATTGGAGTAAAGTTAAGGAGTAAAATAAAAAACATGATATCTAAAAATGGAAAGAAGAAAATTTTTAAAGATAATTGGGGCAGGGTGGATATTATTATTAACAAAAAAATGGATTAAATTTGAAAGAAAAAGTCAATTTATAAGACCTCCTGGAGCGATAAAAGAGGAAGATTTTATATATAAATGTGTAAGATGTGGTGAATGTATAAAAGTATGTCCTGCAAAGTGTCTTAAACCCGTTTCTATAAATGAAGGAGTTTTTGAATGGGGGACTCCTCATATTATACCGAGACAAAAGGCATGTCTTGTGTGTTTTGAATGCAGTAAAGTTTGTCCAACAGGTGCAATTAGGAAAATAAAAATGGAAAATGTTAAAATGGGGACTGCAAAGATAAATACAGAAAAATGTCTTGTCTGGCAGGAAAATAAAGATTGTTTTGTATGTATGGAAGTATGCGGGTTTATTGCAATTTATAAGGATGAAAAAGGAAGACCTGTTGTAAATCCTGAAAAATGTGTTGGTTGTGGCCAATGTGAAGAAAATTGTCCTGTAATTGGAGAATCAGCAATAAAGGTTACAAATAAAGGAGAAAAAAGGATAAAACTAAAAGGAGGTATTGAAAATGTTTAATATTGGTGCGCCTGAACTTGTTTTAATCTTTTTTATAATTTTACTTCTTTTTGGTGCCAAGAGATTACCTGAAATTGGAAGGTCCCTTGGTAAAGCCCTTGGAGAATTTAAAAAAGGTATGAAGGAAGGGACATCTGAAGAAGAGAAAAAGGAAGAAAAAAAAGAAGAATAAATGGAAAAGGATTTAAGTTTTATAGAACATCTTGAAGAATTAAGAAGGAGAATTCTTTTTATTATATCTTTTTTTACCCTTACTGCTATTTTATCCTATTTTTTTTCTGATAAACTTCTTTCGTATATAGTTCATCCGTTAAAGAAATATCAGGATGCGCCAATCTTTACAAAGCCGGTTGAACCTTTTATGTCAATTTTAAAAATCTGTGTTTTTTCCGCTGGAATTATTTCTTTGCCATTTATTTTATATCAGATATGGATTTTTATTTCTCCTGGACTTACTGAAAAAGAAAAAAAGGTTATAAAGACAATATTAATATTTTTTCCATTTCTATTTTTAACTGGTATGGCTTTTTCATTCTACATAATTATTCCATTTGGATTGAAAGTTTTGTTTTCCTTCGGCAAAGGGATTATGAAACCTTTAATTTCTATAACAAATTATCTCAATTTTCTCTTTATTTTTTTATTAATTATGGGTTTTATTTTTAATCTTCCTGTGTTTATTTCATCTCTTGCTTCAATAGGAGTTGTAAAGGCAAAATTTTTAAGAGAAAAAAGAAAATTCGCAATTTTAGGAATTTTTATTTTATCGGCAATAATTACTCCAACTACGGATATTTTCACCCAGATTTTTGTGGCAATTCCTTTAATTTTTCTTTATGAAATTTCAATTTATCTTTCAAAAATTTTTGAAAAGTAAGTTATTGATAATTAAAAACTTAAAACAAATAGTTTAATAAAATTTTTTAAAATATAAATAAAAAAAAATAAACTGATGTAAATTTTCAAAAATGAGCGGAAAAAGTCAGACAGTTGGAAGTTTAATTAAATAAAAGTTAACATAATATTTCTTATCCGACATTTTTATGTATCCAATTTATTATCAACAACTTAGAATTTATAATAAGGATTTATATTTTAAAAGTTTTGGTTAGTTGTAAAAAATAGAAAAGTTTGCCAGTTAAATGCAAAAAATTTTAAAAAAATTATAAAGGCAAAAGAACTTTAACTGATTTTCTTGGATAGAATTTTATAAGGAGGTTTGATATAACGAGAAGGTCATAAAAAAATAAAAATCCGCTTAATAAAAGTCCTGTTACCCAGTTTAACAATAGTGTAAGGATAACGATGGATATCATTAAAACTCCAACCACCAGTATATATACGATTGTATATTCTTTAGGTATTAAAAATATCCTATCTATCACATTTTTTAAATTAAATGCCTCTTTTAATGAGTTTTCTTCTAAATAGATGCAGATACCGAATAAAAGAAAATAAAGTGAGATTAAAAATAATATTGTAGAAAATACAATTAAAATCAAGCCCCTAAACAAAAATAAAGACACGATTTCGCCGTGGGAAAGGATAGATATAAAATAGACCCCTAAAAAGAGGAAAAAAATAGGAATAAGGAAATAACCAAAGATTAAAACAGATAGATAAAATCCATCTATAAAATATCTTTTAAAATTCCCATCCCATTTTTGTTTTCCTTTTTCAAGAGTTATTCCTGCTTTTAATTTATCATACACAAAACCAAGTGAGATAAAATTTATGATTGGGAAAAACATTAATATTCCGCCAACCAGCAAATCCATAAGATTTTTCTTCAGAAGGGGTTGCTTAAATGATTCAATTATTTTCTTTCTCATTTTTTTCTATAATTTCTTTCATCTCTTTCACTGCCTGATAAATTCCAACATAAACAGACCTGCAAATTATACTGTACCCAATATTTAATTCTTCAATCCCTTTAATTTTACATATTTTTGCAACATTTTTATAATCAAGTCCATGTCCTGCATTCACCCTTAGACCAATTGAGATAGCATATTCTGTTGCTTTTATTATTTTATTTAATTCTTCATAAATTTTTTCTTCTGTTTCTGCATCTGCATATCTTCCAGTATGAATTTCTATAAAATCAGCCCCTACCCTTTTACTTTCTTCAATCTGGCCAAAGTCAGGTTCTATAAATAAACTTACTTTAATACCATTCTCTTTAAAAATTTTTATATTTTCTTTTATCTTTTCAGAATTTTTTATTACATCAAGCCCACCTTCTGTTGTTAATTCTTCCCTTTTTTCAGGAACGATGGTAACCTGGTCTGGTTTCACATCAAGAGCAATTTTTATAATATCTTCATGCAAAGCCATTTCAAGGTTAAATTTTGTCTTTACTGTTTTCCTTAATAAATAAACATCTCTTTCTTGAATATGCCTTCTATCCTCTCTTAAATGGCAAACAATTGAATCAGCACCTGCAAGTTCAGATAAGATTGCTGCTTCAACAGGGTCTGGATATTTCCCTTTTCTCGCCTGCCTTAAAGTAGCAACATGGTCAATATTCACTCCCAATTTTATCATTTTTCTCCTCCTGATTTGTTCTTAAATCAGATTTTAACCCAATTTTATCAACCTGTAAAGAGAAATATTCTTTCGGGTTAAGACATAGTATCCAGGTAGAGAAAGCATGGGGAAGTAATATATGGAAAAGAAGACATTTAGAGGTATTTATTCC
>CAYNUP010000050.1:0-23142 GCA_964400565.1 uncultured bacterium
CCGTATGAAAGCCCCCATAAGGCTCGGTAAAAGACCGAGACACTGAAGGGCAAAAAGAATAGGCCACCCCGGCAGTATAAAAAGCTCTTAGACACTGTATGAAGTAATGTAGGATAGGCCACCGAAAAGAATCGGTGAGACCGTAAGAAATGAGAGGGTAAGGCTAAGAGCTAAAAGTAAAGTGTAATAAAAAAGATATTTGAAAATTAAGAGTTTAAAAAAATAAAAAAATTTGACAGATTTATTAAGAGAGGGGGTAAGAAGAAGATTTTTCCAAAAAAGATTGTATCCGATTATAAGAATGTGTTTAATATTTATTTTATCAATATGTTTTAAAATCATTTTATATTTTTTAAAAGTCAATCTCTAACATTTATGCCCTTTGACTTAAGATATTTTTTAATATCAGGGATTGTTAATATTTTAAAATGAAGGATGGAAGCAAGTAATAGTGCACTTGCCTTACCTTTAACCACACCATCATAAAGATGTTCAAGTTTTCCAGCACCTCCTGAAGCAATTACTGGGATTTTTACACTTTCACTAACTTTTCTTGTCAATTCAATATCATACCCATCCTGAGTACCATCCTTATCTATACTTGTGAGTAAAATTTCTCCTGCTCCTAAACATTCAACCCTTTTAGCCCATTCAATTACATCTAATCCCGTAGGTTTTTTACCACTTTCAATATAAACCTCCCATTTTCCCTCTCCAATTTTTTTAGCATCTATCGCAACTACTATACATTGACTTCCGAATTTTTTTGCAGATTCTTCTATAAGAGATGGATTTTTTACAGCAAATGTATTTATTGAAATTTTATCTGCACCACTGGATAAAAGGTTTTCTATATCTTTTATAGAAGATATACCTCCACCAACTGTAAAAGGTATAAAAACTACTTCTGCTACCTTTTTTACCACATCAATCATTGTTTTTCTTCCTTCTATTGTGGCACTTATATCTAAAAAAACTATTTCATCTGCACCTTCTTTACAATAATAAGAAGCATTTTCAACAGGGTCCCCTGCAATTTTTAAATTCTCAAAATGAACCCCTTTAACAACTTTTCCATTTTTAACATCAAGACAAGGTATAATTCTTATTGTAACCATTTTCCCTCCAGAAAATTTTTTAAAAAAGTAAGCCCTAAAATTCCACTTTTTTCAGGATGAAATTGAACACCAACTATATTATCTTTAATAATAACTGATGGAAATTCAATCCCATACATAGTTTTTCCATAAATTATATCTTCTTCTGTTTTTACAAAATAGGAATGGGCAAAGTAAAAATAAGAACCATCCGGGATATTTCTAAAAATAAGGTTATTTTCCAAAATTTTTAATTTGTTCCATCCCATATGTGGAATTTTTAAATTATTACTTTTAAATCTTTCAACTTCACCTTCCAAAATTCTAAATCCCCTACCCTTCCCTTCTTCACTTCTTTCAAAAAGAAGTTGCATTCCAAGACATATCCCCAAAAAAGGACGTCCATTTTCTATATATTTTCTTATTTTCTCTGATAAACCTGACCGTTTCAAATATTCCATCCCTGAATCAAAACTTCCGACCCCTGGTAGAACCAGAAAATTTATTCTTTCTAATTTTTTATCAGGTTTTTCAATCAGAATTATCTCTTTGTCAATCCCTGTATATTTAATTCCACAATAAACGCTATATATATTTCCTGCTCCATATTTTATAATACCGACCATTCTATCACAATTATATATACTCAATAGTGCTGGGAGGTTTTGGAGTTATATCATACACAACTTTCACAACTCCAGGAACCTCTTTTAAAATTCTATCTCTTATTTTAAATAACTTTTCCCAGGAAATTTTTACAGGTTGGGCTGTTAAAGCATCTTTAGAACTTACAGCCCTTATAGCAATTATATCTCCAAGCATCCTTTTCCCTTCAATTATTCCGGTTGCTTTATCAGAAAACAAAACAGGAAATGCTTGAAAAATATCTTTTCCTGTTAATTCTTCTTCAACTATTTTTGTTGCTTTTCTTATTTTCTCTACCTTATCTCTTGTAACCTCTCCAATAATCCTCGTAGCAAGACCTGGTCCAGGAAACGGCTTCCTTTCATAAATTTTTTTTGGTAAACCAAGTGTCTTTGCAACCTCCCTTACCTGATGTTTATAAAGTTCCTTCAATGGTTCAATTATTGTTAACCCATAAAATAAAGGATTAACTCCGATTTGAGATAAAACATTATGTTGTGTCTTAATTCCCTTTTGTGTTTCTATAATATCCGCAGCAATAGTTCCCTGAATTAAAAAATCAACTGAATAACTTCTTACCGCTTGAGCAAGTGTTTTATAAAATACATCTCTAAATGCTTTTCTTTTTTCTTCAGGGTCTATCTTACCTTTCAATGCTTCAAAAAAATTATCCTCAACATTCCATACCTCTAAATTTATTCCTTTCTTTTGAAAAAACTCACTTACTTCTTCTGCTTCATTTTCTCTCATCAAACCATCATCTATATAAAAAACAATAAGATTTTCGCCTATTGCTTCTTTTGTTAAAATTGCACACACAGTACTATCTATTCCACCAGAAGTCGCCACAAGTGCTTTTTTATCCTTAATTTTTTTCTTTAACTCTTCTACTTTCTCTTTTATAAACTTTTTTGGACTGAATTTCACCATATGGACCTCCTTTTTCTTATTATTATCAATTTTTTTATATATATGTCAAATCCTTTCGTCTTCTTGATGGTTAAAAATGTTTCACTTCTATTAAATTTTTTATATATAAGGCAATTTTCTGTGCAGCACCTTGCCTTCCTAATTCACTACTTTTTGTTCTTTCTGGGATAAGATAGTTATTAAGAATAGAATATATTTTTTCCACAATAATTTTCTTATTAAAAGGGAAATATAATCTATTATTTCCAACAATTTTCATTTGCTTTTTCCGGGATTTTTTGCCGTACCACACTATCCCCTTTACCGGGAAAGAAATTACAAGTTTTCCTATTCCTGCTGCCTGAATATTCGCTGTGCCTGATAGACCAATTATAACATCTGCACGATTAATTACATCTCCAAATTTATTGGATATAATTAGAGTACAAGATGACTTTTTCAAATAACCCAAAATCCCTTTGTTTTTCTCTCCTGAATATTCAAATTCCCATCCTTTTATATATCCTACTTTTTTAACTTCTTCAATATCCAAAGTTGGTGCTAATGCTAAAAGAAATAAAGGTGGTTCATTCTTTTTATCAATCCAATAAACTCCTATTTCTTCTAATACTTCAAGGATATCCTCAAGTTTCTTATAAGTGTCTTTTCTACTTCCAGGAAGAACTCCTATTACTTTTTTATCTTTAGGAATTCCAAAATCTTCCCCGGTTATTTCAATACAATCTATCATCACATTTCCAAAATATATTCCAGGAATACCATATCTTTTTAAATATAATGCAGTATCATTGTCTATAGTAAATACTACATCTGCATAATGACGAAGTAGTAATATATTTATCTTTTCTATCAAAATCGGTCCTTTAGCACGTACAGATTGAGCAGCAAGAAGAAGAATTATTTTCTTTTTTGTAAATAATCCACTCAAAGCACAAACAAAGACATCTCCAACAGCAACAATTAAATCTGCTTTTTTACCTTCATTTTTTAAAACTTTTATTTGTTTTATAAGTAAATTAATCAAACCATGTTTAATATCTTTCAATAAATACTTAAATTTAAAACGAGCAAGACCTTCACTTGGTAAAGTTTTGCAGGGCCCTAAAACAGGAATATTTTCTGAAATATAAGGTAATCCCTTTCCAACTATAGGCAGGGCTTTTATAGAAATTGAGGGATCTTTTTTCAAATATTTTATAATTGCACATGCTATCATATCTTCAGCGTGTCCATTACTTACAAACAAAATTTTTATTTCTCTCCCCTTCATATCCCGCATAAATTTAAAATAGGGTCTGTGCTTCAGTATCCTCTGACTCAATTTTTATTTCAACTTTCCCAAATTCTCCATCATATCCTGGCTTTATATTTACATTTCCCCTTCTAACATTTTTAATTCCTTGACATATTTTTCTATCAATTTTCTCCTCCAGTTGGCTTTCATCTGCTTCAAGAAGGATATAAAATTCTGGACCAAGTTTATTTATAATTTCAAAATAAGTTTTCTGAACAATTTGAGATGAAATTTCTTTATTTAAAACACTTCCTATTATCTGGTCAAGAGGGACAAGTTTTTTAAATGGAACATACTTTTGAGGTTTTTCTTCCAATTTCCGGTCTGCAAGTTCCTCCACTCTATGCATTACTCCCACAGTTACTTTTCTTCCACATACAGGACATATATAATTATTTTTTCTTGTTTCTTCAGGTGAAAAACATACTTTACAATTTCTATGACCATCATAATGATATTTCCCTTCCTCTGGAAAATATTCTACAGTCATTTTAAAATTTTTATTTTTCAATATATTAACAAGTTCCTTAAAGTCAAATTTATCAAAAAAAATATTTGCTTCTCTACCTATTTTTGAGGGAGAATGTGCATCTGAATTTGAAATTAAAGAAAATCTATCAAGTTTGGATAATCTCCAGTTCATTTCAGGGTCACTACTTAAACCTGTTTCAAGAGCAAAAATTTCATCTGTCATATTTCCAAAACAATCTTCAATTCTATCAAAACCAGAATTTGAACCAAAAAGAGAAAAATGTGGAGTCCAAATATGTGCAGGAACTATAAAACCAAAATCATCTACATCTTTTAATATCTTCAAGAGTTCTTTTGCTTCAAGTTGTAAAATTGGTCTTCCATCCGAATTTAAGTCACCGTACCTCTCAATAATTTTGTTAAATTTTTCTACTTTATCCATTGAAGAAAGAAAAATAATGTTATGAATTTTTTTAGTAGTCCCTTTATATTCAAAAATATTACATACCTCTCCTGTTAGAATAAAATCAACTCCTCCATATTCATAAATTCCAAACCTTTCAGATTCCCTCAAATTCCTTTTTAATTCATGAAACCAATAGAAATGTGTGATATCTCCTGTGCCAAGAAGATTTATACCTTTATATTTAGCCCATTTTACAAGTCCATCAAGTTCCATATCTTTACTGGTTGCTCTACTATACTTTGAATGAATATGAAAATCAGCAATATAAGCCATTTTTTACATCTCTTTTTTAAATTCTTTTTTTAAAATTTTTGAGAGTTCATCAAGGGACTGAGGGATAACTTTTGTTCCAGAAATAACAGGCATAAAATTTGTATCTCCTGTCCATCTTGGAACAATATGTATATGTATATGCTCTTCAAGACCTGCTCCAGAAACTTTACCAATATTCAAACCTATATTAAATCCATCTGGTTTTAAAACCTTTTTTAAAATTTTAACAGTAATTTTAATTAAATTACAAATCTCTTCCATCTCCTCATTTTCCATTTCTTCAATTTGGCTTATATGTCTGAATGGAGCGACCATAAGATGACCATTATTATAAGGGAAAATATTTAAAATAACAAAACTATAATTTCCTCTGCAGACCATATATTTACTTTTTTTATTTTTATATTCATCACATAGAAAACAAGTATCTTTTTTTTCTCCAAGAATATATCCCATCCTCCATGGAGCCCAAAGAATATTCTTTTTATCCATTTTTACAATTTAAATTTTATAACTTCTAATTTTTTTTTCAATTAAATTTTGCAAATTAAGAAGTTTTTCAGTATTTTCAACAATATATTTTAATAACAACCTTTTTTTATTTGGTAAATTCCCTTCAATCACAAGGGTTTCAAGATACTCTTTTATAATTCCTACTTTTTTACCAGGAGGAATTTTCAAAATTTTCATAATATCAAAACCATCTATTGCAAGTTTAAAAGAAGAAAGTTTATCTTTCTTGTTAATTTCTTTAATTCTATCTTCCAATCTTTCAAGTCGCTCAAGTGCTTCTTTAACTTTTAATGGGTTTCTACTTGTCAAATCACTTTTTGCAAGGATGAAAAGATGTTTTATATCTTTTCCGATATCTTTTATAAACCTTCTTAAAGCACTATCAGAAGGATTTTCCTTCGCAAGTAAATGGGGTCTTAAATGAAATCTTATCAATCTCCCAATTAATTTTGCATTCTGTTCCCCTATTTTTAATCTCCTACAAATATTGTAAGACATTTTTTCTCCAACAAATTCATGTCTGTGAAAACTTACCTTTCCATTTTCAACTTTTAATGTATATGGCTTTCCAATATCATGTAGTAATGCAGAAAGACGAACATATACATTTTTTGTATGTTTGCTAATATTATCAAGTGTTTTTAATGTATGTTCAAAAAGTTCTTTACAGGGATGGTCTGTCCTTCTTTCTTTTAGATTTGCAACTTCAGGAAGAATAATTTCAAGGAGCCCTATTTCGTCCATTAATTTAAAACCGATTGATGGTTGAGAACATTCAAGTATTTTCATTATTTCATCTGCAATTCTTTCTTCACTCACTATTTTTATTCTATCTTTATTTTTTTTCATTCCATCCAAAGTTTCATCTTCTATTCTAAACTTAAACTTAGTGGCAAATCTTATACCTCTTAAAATTCTTAAAGGGTCATCATAAAATGTTTTATCAGGGTCAATAGGCGTTCTTATAATTTTTCTTTTAATATCTCCTTTCCCATCATATGGGTCAAGAATTTCTTCTGTTATAAGATTTTGTGCTATTGCATTTATTGTAAAATCCCTTCTTTTCAAATCTTCATAAATTGTTGCTTTTTCTACAGAAGGTTTTCTTGAATTTTCCGGATAACTTTCTTTTCTTGCAGTTGCAAATTCAAGTTTAATACCATCTACCTCAATCATTGCAGTGCCAAATCTTCCATAAAAAATAGGCTTTGAAAATCCATAAACTTTTGAAAATTCTTCTGCAACTTTAAGAGCATCTTCTTCCATAACAAAATCAATATCCTTACTCTTTCTTCTCAAAATTTTATCTCTTATATATCCACCAACAAGATAAACAACAATATTATTTTTAATTGCAAACTCCTTCATTTTTGAAATAATTTCTTCTGCCTCAATTTTCTTTTTTCTCATTTTTCAACTCCATAAATTAATCCATCAATCTCAATTATATCAATATTTGTTCCTTTGAGAAGTTTCTTCAAATTTGTCTTTCCAAGAGAACTTAATGGCAAAACCACTGACTGACAAATAAGAAAATTTTTACCAATTTTAACAAATCCAACATTTTTTCCCTTCAATAAAACTCCAACATAACCTTTTTCTTCTTTACATAAATTAGCAATACAGGGAACCTTTGTAAATTTTGAAAAATTACTCCAAACAGTTGAAACTCTAAATTTCCTTATTTTTCCTGTTTCATCCTGAATTCTAATACTTCTTACATCAATCTCTCTTTCATAAATTTCAATTTTACCTACTTTTTTCCAGACCATATTTTTTCAAAATAAAAGTCAAAATAAAAAATAAAGAAATTATTTCACTCAAAACAACATAAATATAGATAAAATTCAAACTTTTTCCATACAAAAATCCAATAATCCAGCCACCAAGTAAAAAACCAAAACCATATACTGTATTGAATAATCCATAAGCAAAACCTCTTTTTTCGGAAGAAGTTACATCTGCTATTGCTGCTCTTAAAACTGTTTCATGACATCCTATAATTATACCGTAGAATAAAACACATATAATAACAAAAATTATGGATTTTGAAAAAGAAAGGAATGGTAAAAAAATACTAAATAGAGGAACTATAAATAAAATTTTAAATTTAACCCTGTCATATAATCTTCCAACAAAAAAAGCAATAACTCCATCAACTCCCATTGCAATCAGGTATAGAACAGGAATATGTGCTTCATTAATAATTCCAATTTTTTTAATATGATAGGAAATTAAAGGAAAATTTACCAAACCTGAGACAGAAAATAAAACAAAAAGAATGTAAAAAATAAATGCATTTTTTGAAAAAACTTTGTAATGGTTCTTTGTAGTTTCTACTTCTCCGTCATATTTATATCTTTTTCTTGAAATTATAAGTGTTAAAATCAATAATATTGAAGGAATCCACATAATATTGAAACCAATAGAATAACTTTTAAATTTTGAAAGAGTAAAAAAGAAAATAAATGGACCTATAACTGCTCCTATCTGATCAAATAATTCATGAATCCCAAAACTCTTTCCAACTCCTATATTTTTACCAACAAAAGAAATTAAAGTATCCCTTGAAGGTGTTCTTATCGCTTTACCAATCCTTTCAAGTAAAAATAAAAAAACAACTATTTTCCATGATTTTGTAATTCCACAAAAAGGCAAACCACATATCAAAGCATAACCAGTTATTGTAAGAGGCCAGTAAATTTTCTTCCTGTCTGAAATATATCCAAATATCAATCTTAAACTCTGTGTAAGAAATTCTCCAAGTCCTGAAAAAAAACCGATAACAATAGATGTTGCTCCAAGAGTTGCAAGAAAAGGACCTGATATACTTCTCGTACCTTCGTAAACTATGTCTCCCAGTAAACTTATAATTCCAAATAATATGATAATAAAAAACACATCTTTTCTTTCTTCCATATATAAACTATTTTAAATCAACTATCTCTCTTTCCAAAATTTTTTGATAATAAATTGAAAAGTTTGAAAAACTGATATATAATTATTTAATTTAAAATAGGAGGTGAAAAATGAGAATACTTGCAGTCGGAGCACATCCTGACGACCTTGAAATTTTATGTGGTGGAACTCTTGCAAAATATGCAAATAAAGGACATAAAATATTTATGGCTCATCTCTGTAATGGAGATATGGGTGGAAAAAACATAACACCTGAAGAACTTGCTGAAATAAGAGATAAAGAGGCAAAAAAATCTGCTTCTTTAATAGGTGCAGAAGTTCTTGGACCAATAGCAGGAGACCTTGATTTATACAATACAAAAGAAATGAGAATTGAAGTTGTTGACATTATAAGATATGCAAAGCCAGATATTATTATAACTCATTCTCCTGAGGATTATATGCCAGACCATACAATAACAGGGCAACTTGTTTTTGAAGCAGCATTTACAGCAACTTTGCCAAATTACAAAACAAAATATCCAGCACATGAACTTATTACACCAATCTATTATATGGATACTGTTGTAGGACTTAAATTTCAACCAACTCATTATGTAGATATAACTGACTTTTTTGAAATAAAAAAGAAGATGCTTTTATGTCATGAAAGCCAGTATAAATGGATCAAAGGACATCATTTATCAGACCCGATAAATTTAATTGAAACAATGTCAAAATTTAGAGGGCTTCAATGTGGTGTCCTTTATGCAGAAGCATTCAGAATAGAGAATGTCTGGGGAAGAGTAAAACCTATTGAACTGATTTAAACTGAAGATAATTTTAAAAAAATCAAAAACGCGGTTATTAAACTCTATATATTTTTTAGTTGCAAATTTGAATAAAAAAAGTTGTTATATTATAATTATTGGAAATAAAAATTACCCATAAGTTTTCGGGAATAAAGAATATCATAAAAAGTAAAAAAGGATTTAAAATGAACAAAATAATAGAATTTATTGAAAAAGTTAAGAATCTAAATAAAAAAGTGGTTTTTCCTGAAGGAGAAGATGAGAGAATTTTAAGAGCAGTATCTGAATTAATCAAAGAGAAAATAGTTTCTCCTGTGCTTTTAGGAAATAAAGAAAAAATTTATAAAATTGCAAAAGATAAAGGAATTGATAATCTTTCTGAAGTAGAAATAATAGAGCCCACAAAATCTGAATATTTCCACAAATTTATTGAGAGATACTGTCAAAAAAGAGAAAATATTTCTAAAAATGTTGCTGAAAAAATTGTAAAGAGAGAACTGATTTTTGGTGGGTTAATGGTTGATACAGGACTTTGTGATTCAATGGTAGCAGGAGCAATAAATACAACTGCTAATGTTATTCAATCTGCTGTTTTAACTATTGGTTATGCTGAAGGTATAAAAACACCTTCAAGTTTTTTTATAATGGTTTTACCAGATGGAAAAATATACTTTTTTGCTGATTGTGCTGTAAATATTTTACCTGATGAAAATCAACTTGCAGAAATTGGAATAACCACAGGAATAAATTACAAAAAACTTATGGGAGAAAATCCGAAAATTGCATTTCTTTCTTTTTCTACAAAAGGTTCTGCTTCTCATCCTTTGGTTGAAAAGGTTCAAAAAGCAGTAAAAATAGCAAAAGAAAAAAATAATGAATTGGATATAGATGGAGAATTTCAACTTGACACAGCAATAAATGAAGAAGTGGCGAAGAGAAAAGTTAAAGAATTTTCACCTGTTGCAGGAAAAGCGAATGTGCTTATTTTCCCTGATTTAAATGCAGGAAATATTGGATATAAAATAACTCAATATCTTGGTAATGCAGAAGCATATGGTCCTGTATTACAGGGATTTGCAAAACCAGTAAGTGATTTATCAAGAGGAGCAAAAACAAAAGATATTATAATTACAACTGTTATAACATGTTTAATGAGTTAAAAGGAGGGAAACAATGAAAATACTTATATATGAGGATTCAAAATGGAAAAATTTAACTCCACTTTCATATATAAAACCAGTTTTTGAGTTAAGATGTGGATTTAACTCAATTCTTGAAAAAATTATTTCTGTTGCGCCTGAAAATGAAGTAATCTTATGGGTTAGAGATTATCTTAAAGACCTTTGTAGTAAAAAATTTAATTATAAAATAAATGATGAGGAATTTTTAAAAGATGACGTTTTAATTATAAATGGGAGATGGTTGATTGATAGGAATTTTATTTTTAATTTAAATGAAGAAAAATTGTATCTTAGTAAAGGAGAGATAGTTTATGGTATTGTCAAAAAAGAAAATATAAATAAATACTGGAATGGAAATATAGATGAATTTTTAAAAAACATTTCAGGAAATTTAAAATCAGAAGAAACAGATTTTATTATTATAAATTATCCATGGAACCTAATTCATCATAATTCTAACATGATTAAATTTGAATTTGAAAAAATGAACAAGAAAGGCATTTTAGGTAAATTTTCAGAAAAAGCGACTATTTATGGTTCTGAAAAAGATGTTTATGTTGCTAAAACTGCAGAAATTTATCCTTTCGTTGTTATTGATAGTTCTGACGGTCCTGTATATATAGATGAAGGTGTTAAAATTTTCCCTTTTTCAGTAATTATAGGTCCATCTTATATAGGAGAAAAAACGCAAATTATGCCAGGAGCAAAAATAAGAGAAGGCAATAGCATAGGTCCTGTTTGTAGAGTGGGCGGAGAGGTTGAAGAAAGTATATTTCATTCATATTCTAATAAATATCATGATGGCTTTATAGGACATAGTTATATAGGAGAATTTGTAAATCTTGGTGCTTTAACAACAAATAGTGATTTAAAAAATGATTATTCAAATGTAAGTGTATATTTAAATGGGAAATCTACAGATACAGGAGAACTGAAAGTAGGGTCTTTTATAGGAGACCATACAAAAACAAGTATTGGAACTCTTTTTAATACAGGAACTGTTGTTGGTATTATGTGTAATATTACAGCAGACAACATTCTCCCTAAGTATTTCCCTTCATTTGTTTGGTTTGTTAATGGAAAATTTATGAAAGGTTATGGTGTTGAGTATTCATTACAGACCGCCAGAATATCAATGGAAAGAAGAAATAGGATACTTTTAAAAGAGGAAGAAGAAGCAATAAAAAAAGTTTATGAATTAACTGAAAGTGAAAGAAAATCATATATTGAAAAAAGTAGAAAAATGACAAAATAGGAGGGAATTATGGAAGATATTGAAATTGTTGAAAGAGTAAAAAAAGTTGTTTCTGAGGTACTTGGAGTTAATAAAGACAAGATAAAATTAGAAGATAGATTTGTAGAAGATTTGGGTGCTGAAAGCGTTCAAAGTTTGGAACTTGTTGCTGCTTTTGAAGAAGAATTTGATATAGAAATGGATGAGGAAAAAGCACTTGAAGTAAAGACGGTTGGGAAAGCAGTTGAATTTATAAAAGAATATCTTACAAAAAAATGAAAATACTGGTAATAAACTGCGGTAGTTCTTCAATAAAATTTAAACTTTTTGAAATGCCAGAAGAAAAGGTTGTTTGTTATGGGATTGTTGAAAAAATTGGAGAAGAGATTTCTAATTTTAAGTATTATGGAAAAGCAAATTTTGAAAATAAATTAAAAATAAAAAATCATCAGGAAGGGCTTCAACTTATTGCAGAAACACTTCTTGAAAATGAAATAAAAGCCATAGAAGAAATTAAGGGTATAGGCCATAGAGTTGTTCATGGAGGCGAAGGTTTTGTTAGTAGTGTAAGAATAGATGACCATGTAATAAAAAAAATTGAGGAGCATTTATATCTTGCACCACTTCATAATCCTCATAATCTGGCTGGAATAAATGGATGTATGAAACTTTTTCCCAAAAGCATCCAGGTTGCTTCTTTTGATACTGCTTTTCACACAACAATGCCTGAGGTATCTTTTCTATATGCCATCCCTTATAGTTTCTATCAAAAATATAAAATAAGAAGATATGGATTTCACGGAACATCTCATAGATATGTTGCAAGAAGAACAGCAGAAATTATGGGAAAGGGAAAATATGAAATAAATGTTATTACATGTCATCTTGGAAATGGTTGTAGTATAACTGCTGTTAAAAATGGAAAGTCATATGATACAAGCATGGGGTTAACTCCTCTGGAAGGTCTTATAATGGGAACAAGGTCAGGAGATATTGACCCTGGTATCATCCTTTACTTTATTGAGGGTTTGAATTTAAAGCCATCAGAAATAAGTGATATATTGAATAAAAAAAGTGGACTTATTGGAATATCAGAAGTTTCAAATGATTTTAGAAATTTGCTTCCACTTTATAATAAAGATAAAAAAGTTACACTTGCAATTGATATGTTTTGTTATAGGTTGAAAAAATATATAGGGAGTTATATGGCAGTTCTTGGAAATGTTGATGCAATTACTTTTACAGGTGGTATAGGAGAAAATGTTCCTCTTGTTAGAGAAAAATCCTTAATTAATATGGAGATATTTGGGATTGAGATTGACAAAGAAAAAAATCAAAAAACTACAGGTATTGAGGGAGAAATAAGTTCAGAAAGGTCAAAAGTTAAAATTTTTGTAATTCCAACAAATGAAGAATTAAGAATTGCCTTTGATACCTATCAAATAATAATAAACTTATAATTTATAAGTTTTTTTTCTTTTTCCTCATAATATTTCAATCCCAATTAGGTTTTGAATGAATCAATATAAGGTTTTTTATTTTGATAGAGAGCCAAAAGTTTATTTGTTTGATTTGAAAGGAAGAGAAAAACCAGGTAATTTTAAAATAAATAAAAAAGATAAAATTTGGGAAATAGATGTTAAAATCAATGACTGGAATGAAATTGTAATTATTAAATAAAGAAGAATTATTTTGTAAAAATATCCTGTAGTTTCTTTATTATTACATCTTCTGAGTTTTCATTCACTTTACAGGCAAGCGGTAATGTTTCATAACTTGAATTTATTCCTATTGCTTCACTGATTCTCACATTATCAAAATCTGGTTTTATATCAATATTTTTCTTATGTTGTAAAAATGCTTCTTTTGTTGGAACATATCCAAGATGGAAATTTGAATTTTGAGCAATTATTATATTTTCAAAGGGTAAAATTTCTCTTATTTTTTTACCAATCCCTGTAAAAATTTCTCCTGGTAAATTTAAAACACACAATTTTTCTCCAATTGAAAAACCATTTAAAAATAATCTCCATTTTTTATTTTTCCTTTTTTCTTTTTCAATATTTAAAAGTGAAACAGCAATCATATACTTTAAAGAATCTCTGGGAACATTACTTTTTAAAACACTCTTTGCTTTTTCAATATCTTTTTTGCTAAATGAATAATAATCAAGAGAGAAGTTTTTAAAGAATGGAGTTATTTTTTCATATTCTTCAAATTCCATATTTTTCAAAATTTCTTTAAGAGAGGTAAAATTTTTTTCAGCAATTATATCTTTAATTTCACTTGTTCTTGTTTTTTCATCTTCCGGGTTTATATGGTTTATATCTCCACTCGGTCCATTTAGAATTAAAGCATTTGTTTTAAATTCATCTTCAATTTTTTTTCTTAAACAACCAGGCCAGTCAGCAGAAATTAAATTACCACCAATTGTATCAGGATGTAATGCAAAATTAACTATAAAACCAGAAAATTTTTCATTTTCTTTAAAACCTATTACATACAATGTATCATCAACAGGACCTATACTTTTTACAATATTTTCTTTCTGGTTGAATGGATTTGTAATAATTCTTCCATCCTTCATTAAATATCTTCTGTTAAATGCTATTCCCTCTACTCTACTCTTGCCAAATCCAATTTTAACCTCTCTCATATTTTTAAATGCTACTTTTATACTTCCAGCAATATATAAAGGAAGAATATCAATATATGACTTATCAACATAGAAATTTCTTGTATATATTGAACCTGATGGTTTGCTTGTTAATGGACCTGTGTGTGTATGGGTTGCATGAATTGAAATAATTTTTGGAGGAATTTTAAGGTCATTTTGAAGAATATTTTTAACTTTTTTTGTTATTTTTTCGTCAATCCATACTAAATCACATGAAACAATAACAAATAAATTTTTCCCATCATCAATTATAAACGAAGTGGCATAAAGGTCATCAAGTATCCCTTCTGACCTTCTATCTTCAAAATAACCAACAAGTGAAAATCCAACCGGAGGAGTAATACAAACTTTACCAAAACCAACTTTCATTTTTCAACCCCTTTTTATATTTCATTTAAATTTACAACTCTATTTTCTCTTTCACTTATTAAAGCACATTCCATAAACTTCATCATTTCAAGTGTCTCTTCTTTTGCAACAGGTGGCTTTCCTGTTTTGAAAAATTCAATTATTTTTTTAAGAAGTTGTGAATAAATAGGAATTTCTGTTGAATAAGTTACCTGATAAACTTTTTTCTCGCCAAAAACTGTTGCTCCATAACTATGAGAACCCTTTCTTGTTCCCCTTACTGTTCCTATTTTATTTTTCTCCCACTCTCCCACAGCGAAATGAAAATCTTCTGTTTTTTTACAATATACATTTTTACAACCTTTTCCCATAAATGTATATAAAATTTCAACTCCATGTATTCCATACCAAAAAAATCCAGGATTTGTAGGTTCGAGAGAACATGCAGAAAAAGCATCACATCCAAAAACTTCTCCAAGTTCAGGGTCTTCTTTAACTCTACAAATATTATAGTCAAATCTTAAAGATGAAGAAGAAAAAACAGGACAGTTATATTCTTCAGCCATCTTGTAAATTTTTAATGCATCATAATAATTTGCAGCAAGGGGTTTATCTATAAATAATGGTTTTCTTGCTTTTATAACTGGCTCTGCTTCCTTTAAATGCCTTCTTCCATCAACACTCTCAAGTAAAATAGCATCAACTTTTTCAATTAATTCTTCAACTGAATTAACAATTTCAATATTATACTTTTCTATAAGTTCCTTTTTAAATCCCTCTACCCTTGAATAACTTGCTTCAAGGTCTGGAGAAAAAGATGGATAACCTGCAATTACCTTACCTCCTTTTACATGAAAGAAATCTTTTTCATCATTTAAAAGTTTTGTAAAAGCAACAACATGTGAAGTATCAAACCCAATAATTCCTATTTTTAATTCTTCCATTTCTATCTCCTCCTTTTTAAATTTAATGATTATAATTCATTTATTTCCATCCGTCAAAAAAATTAGAAAATCTTCCGGTAAAGATGCAAAAAATTCTACATTTTTCTTATGTTTTGGATGAATAAAAGAAATTCTGTAAGAATGTAATGCCATTCTTCCAATTAAATTATTTTTTCTACCATATTTTTCATCTCCTATAATTGGATATCCAAGATATGAAAGTGTTAAACGAATTTGGTGAGTTCTTCCGGTTATTGGTTTTATTTTTAGTAAAGTATAATTTTCACTGTATTTTTCAACCTCTATTTCAGTAAGAGCATCTTTACCTTTTAAAAAATGAACTTTCATTTTAGTAGGATTTTCTTTATCTGGAAAAACTTTAAATTCCACTATTTTTTTCTTTTCAGGAAACTTACCTTCAACAATTGCATAGTATTCTTTTTTAATAATACGATTTTTAAATTGTTCAATTAAAGACCAGTAAGAAAAATTATCTTTTGCAAAAACAATAATTCCACTTGTTTCTTTATCAAGACGATGAACAACACCGGGTCTGTATGGAGCACCAATATTTGAAAGTTTTGTATGATAAAGTAAAAAATTAATTAATGTTCCAGTTTTAATATAATGAGTAGGATGGGTTAGAATTCCTGCAGGTTTATTTACAACAATTATACTTTCATCTTCGTATATTATGTCAATTTCTCCTTTTTCTGGTTTTATTTCATTTTGGCTTTTTATCTCTTCCTCAATTATTTTTATTATGTCATTTTCTTTGAGTAAATAAGATGGTTCAATCTTTTTATTATTAACAAGAATCTTCCCCTCTTCTATAAGTTTCTTTATTCTTTCTCTTGAAATTCCTGTTTTTTCTTTTAAAAACTTATCAATTCTTATTTTGTCTTCACCACTATATATTACATCCATTCTGATAAACTCCTGATTTAAACTAATTTTCATCTATTATAACATAATTTTAAAAGGCATAAGAGGACAGGTTGTGTGGGTGTATAATGAAAAAAAGTGGATAAATCGCCTTCTATTAAATTCCTTAATCCAAAAAATTTTATGGATTTTTCTTTATCAGTTCTTTTATTAATTCAAGTGCTATAATATTTCTCTGTATCTGGTTTGTCCCTTCATATATCTGAGTTATTTTTGCGTCTCTAAACATTTTCTCAACAGGATATTCTTTCATATAACCATAGCCACCAAATATCTGAATTGCATCTGTTGTAACTTTCATTGCAACATCAGAGGCAAAAAGTTTACACATTGCTGATTCTTTTGAAAATTCTTTTGCTCCACCATCTATCATTTTTGCTGTTTGATAAATCAAACATCTTGCTGCTTCAATCTGTGTTGCCATATCAGCAAGGATGTGACTTACTGCCTGAAATGAAATTATTGTCTGACCAAATTGTTTTCTTGTATGTGCATATTTTAATGCTTCTTCAAATGCGCCTTGTGCTATTCCAAGTGCTTGTGCTGCAACTCCGGGTCTACTTGTATCAAAATTTTTAAGAGTTATTAAAAATCCCATTCCTTCTCTTCCAAGAATATTTTCTTTTGGAACTTTACAATTTTCAAAAATTAATTCTCTTGTTGCTGATGCTCTTATACCAAGTTTTTTTTCCTTTTTCCCAAAGTTAAAACCTTCCATTCCTTTTTCAATTATAAAAGCAGTTGAACCTCTTGGACCTTTTGATTTATCAGTTGCTGCAATTACCACATATATTTCTGCTTCTCCACCATTTGTTATCCATTGTTTAGTCCCATTTAAAACATAATAATCACCTTCTTTTTTTGCGGTTGTATTTAAATTTGTTATATCACTTCCTGCGTCTGGTTCTGTAACTGCAAATGCAGCAAGTTTTTCTCCTTTTGCTATTGGTGGTAAATATTTTTTCTTTTGCTGTTCATTTCCAAACAGTACAATAGGAAAAGTCCCAAGAGCAGTTCCAGCATAGGATAAAGCAATTCCACCACAAACTCTGCTTAATTCCTCAATAACAAGACAAAGTTCAAATACACCATAACCAAGACCTCCATATTCAGAAGGAACAAAAACACCAAATAAATCTACATTAGCAAGTTCTTTTACTATATCCCATGGAAATGTTTCATTTTCATCATATTCTGCTCTCTTTGGTTTAATTTTTTCTTCTGCAATTTTCCTTGCAAGTTCTTTAATCATCTTCTGTTCTTCAGTCAAAAAGTATTCCATTTTTCACCCCTTTTTAAGATAATTAATTCTTTCCTCTAATTTTTCTGCAAGTTTTTTAAAAGGTGTTGTATTTTGATTTTTGAAAAATTCTAATAAAATTTCAAGTGTAGTCCCATTTGGAAAAATTGCTTTTATAACTCCCTCTTTCCATAATTTTTCATTTTCTAAAATTTTTCTCCAATTTCTCAACTCTAAATCTTTAATTTCGTGAAAACTTCTCTCAGGTGTTTCATCAAAATTTATTTCTGGCAATTCCGGTAAACTCTCTTTCCATTCTTTTAGCCACAAAATAATATTATCCCATATTTCAGGTTTCTTTAAATATTCAAACAATTCTTTTCCATAAAAAAGATAAAGTTCAACGCCATAAAAATTTTTTAACCTTTCAATCTCTTGAAAATAATAATTTCTATTTTTAGTAAGGTCAGGGTCTATAAAATACATAATCCCAACTAACATAGAACCATGAAATTTATATAAAATCTCAAGTTTGATTTCAAAGTTTGAAATTTGTCCTCGTTTTTTAGAAGAATCGTGGTCATCTCTTACTTTTTGTTCAATGAAATAATATTTAATGTTATCTGTAAAATATTGATCTAACGAAAATAAATCACCTCTTTCATTTCTAATATTCTTAGACAAATTTATAAAACCAAACCATTCTAAAATTTTTCTTATAATTTCTTCCAAAGCATCTCCCATACGAATTTCATGTGATTGAAGTAAATGTTGCAAAATTTTAGCGCCTGGTTTCGTAGGTCTAAATAAACCTATAAACCGTTCTGGTTTTTCAGCAATTCTCCGTAAAAGTTCTTTTTTTTCATCATCAAATATATGTTTATTTAGTATTGAGCAAAATTCTTCGTAGTTCATTTGAATTCTTCCAATTTCATATATTGTCTCAAATGTCTTTCACTTACAGTCGAATATTCGTTTATTTTTAATGGACACTTAAATCTTCTTTCTACTCCTTTAACATATTTTGGGTTTATTTCTATCATAACAAAATTTCTATTCAATGCTTGGGCAACATATCCAGTTGTTCCTGTTCCTGCTACAGGATCTAAGATTAAATCTCCTTCTTTTGTAGATACTAAAATTACTCTTTTAAGAAGTTCAATAGGTTTTTGTGTAGAATGTAGTTTTTTCCCATTTTCACTTTTTATCCTTTCTTTTCCCCAACAAATTGGTAATACCCAAACATTACTTCCTATTTTCCCTATACCAAATTTTTTTGCATATTCTTTATTAAAAGTATATTTTTTACAATTTTTATCCTTTACTGCCCAAATTAAAGTTTCAGTAGCATTTGTAAATCTAACACCTAACCAGTTTGGCATAGGATTTGTTTTTACCCAAATTATATCATTAAGGATCCAATAACCTAAATCTTGCATAATCTTTCCTATCCTAAAAATACTATGGTATGTAGCTATAACCCAAAGTGTGGCAGTAGGTTTCATTACTCTTTTTACTTCTTGAAGCAACTTTATAATAAAATCATCATATTCTTGAAAAGAGGAAAACTTATCCCATTCATCGTTCACACCTTCAACAATAGTTTTTACTGTCCATCGTCTTAATTCTTTGTTTGGTAATTGTAAAAAGTATGGAGGGTCAATAAATATCATATCAAAAATTTCGTTCTCAATTTTAGGAAGGACCTTAAAAGCGTCTCCAACTATTACTTTATTCTTAATCTCTTGAATGAAATATTTTTTTATTTCTTCTTTATCCTCTATAACTAAATTTACCTTTTCTGTATTTTCATTTTTTTCAAAAATTGTAAGATTTTCACTTATTTTATTTTTGTTTTTTTTCCGCATATTTTCCCTATGAACCTTCTCCAAATTTTTTTAAGACAAGACAGACATTATGACCACCAAAACCGAAAGAATTAGATATTGCAACTTTTACATTTGCTTTTCTTGCTTTATTTGGAACATAATCTAAATCACATTCAGGGTCTGGATATTCATAGTTTATAGTTGGAGGAATTATCCCTTCTTTAATTGTAAGACATGTTGAAATAAATTCTACTGCTCCTGCTGCACCAAGAAGATGCCCTATCATTGATTTTATTGAACTAACAGGTGTTTTATATGCCTTTTCTCCAAGTACTTTCTTTATAGCAAATGTTTCACTTTTATCATTTAAAGGAGTGCTTGTTCCATGTGCATTTATATAATCCACTTCATCAGGATTAATTCCTGCATCCTCTAAAGCATATTTCATAGATAAATAAGCACCATAACCATCAGGGTCAGGAGCAGTTATATGATATGCATCACAACTCATTCCAGCACCAATAAATTCACAGTAAATTTTTGCTCCTCTTTTCTTCGCATGTTCAAGCGATTCAAGTATAACTATTCCTGCTCCCTCTCCCATTACAAAACCGTCTCTTTCTTTATCAAATGGTCTACTTGCCTTTTCTGGCTCGTCATTTCTTGTAGAAAGTGCTTTCATTGAACAGAACCCAGCAAGCCCAAGAGGTGTTATACATGATTCAGTTCCTCCTGCAATTATTACATCTACAATTCCATTTCTTATTAAATTTAATGCAATTGCCAAAGCATGAGCACCTGAAGCACAGGCACTAACAGTACAGAAATTAACTCCTTTAAAACCATATTGTATACTTATATGTCCTGCTGCAATATCAGGTATTAACATTGGAATTAAAAAAGGAGAAACTCTGTTTGGACCATTTTTTAAAAGAATTTCATGCTGCTGTTCTATTATTCTTAATCCACCTATTCCTGCTCCAACTATAACACCAATTCTATCTTTTTCCTCCTTTTCTAAATCAATTCCGCTATCCTTAATTGCTTCTTCTGTCGCCTTTAATGCAAACTGAACAAATAAATCCATTTTTCTTTTTTCTTTTGGATGGATATTTTCAAGATTGAAATTTTTGACTTCGGCACCTATTTGGGTATCAAACGAGGAAGTATCAAAATAAGAAATTTTGCCAACTCCACAAACACCATTTATTAAATTTTCCCAAGTAGTTTTTACATCATTCCCAATAGGTGTGACAAGTCCAATTCCAGTAACTACAACTTTTTTCATTGTGATTTCTTTTTCTCTATGTAATCAATTGCATCCTTTACAGTTTTTATTTTTTCTGCATCTTCATCCGGTATCTCAATATCAAATTTTTCTTCCAGTTCCATCACAAGTTCAACTGTATCAAGAGAATCTGCTCCAAGGTCTTCTACAAAAAATGCTTCTTCTGTAACCTCTACAGGATTTACACCTAATTTTTCTACTATAATATCTTTCACAACCTTTGCTATATCTTCTCTTGTCATATTACCCTCCTCTTTTTTAAATTTGTTTTCATAATCCTTCTATTTAAAAAAGTTTTAATCTTATTGTTTCTTCTGCATTATGAGCAAATTTATAATATTCCTTTCTCTTTAATTGACTTGCTGCTTCTTCATCTAAAATTGCGGTTACTCTTGGATGAAGTTGTAAAGCAGAAGCAGTTATCTGAGAAGTTATAGGTCCTTCAATCGCTTTTGCAACAACCTCTGCCTTTTTAATTCCATTGGCTAAAAATATTATTTCCCTTGCATCCAGTATCGTTCCAACACCCATTGTAAGAGCAAATCTTGGAACATCTTCTATTTTTTCAAAAAATCTTGAGTTATCCTTTATTGTCTGTTCGTCCAGAGCAACAAGACGCGTTCTTGAATATAAAGAAGAACCAGGCTCATTAAAACCTATATGTCCATCCCCTCCAATTCCAAGAACCTGAAGGTCAATTCCACCTGCTTTTTTTATCATTTCTTCATATTTCCTGCAATATTCTTCTATTTTTTCAAGTGGAATTTTCCCATCAGGCACATGGGTATTTTCTTTTTTAATATTTATTCCATTAAATAAATTTACATCCATGAAATATCTATAACTCTGCGGATGGTCTCCTGAAAGTCCATAATATTCATCAAGATTAAAAGTAATTACTTTAGAAAAATCAAGTCCTTCTTCTTTATGCATTCTTATAAGTTCCTTGTATAACCCTACAGGAGTGCTTCCTGTAGCAAGACCTAATACACAATCCGGCTTTCTGACAACTAAATCTTTGACTATCTTTGCTGCTTCTTTACTCATTTCTTCATAACTTTTTACTATTATCACCCTCATCCTTATCCTCCTTGTTAAAATTCTGTTCAAGTTGTTTCATTCCAAGAAAAATTTTTCTATTCTCAGGGTCTATATCTAAAATCATTACTTCTATTTTCTGGCCCTTTCTTAAAATTTCTGATGGATGTTTAATTGGGTCATTTGAAATATTAGAAATATGTAAAAGACCATCTATTCCCTTTTCTAATTCCACAAATGCACCAAAATCAGTTATATGATAAACTTTCCCTGTAACAATTTTTCCCTTGGGATATTTTTTAACTATCTCAGGCCAGGGATTAGGTTCCATCTGCTTCAAACTAAAAGAAATTTTCTGTTCATCCTTTTTTATATCAATAACTTTTACTTTAATAACATCTCCAGTAGCAAGTACCTCTGAAGGATGTTTTATTCTACCTGTCCATGAAAGTTCTGAAATATGTAAAAGCCCTTCAATTCCCTCTTCAAGTTTTATAAATGCTCCATAATCAGTAATATTTACTACCTTGCCTTCAATAATAGAACCAACAGGATACTTTTCCTCTACTCTATCCCACGGATTAGAAGTTTTTTGCTTTAATCCAAAAGAAACAACTTGTTTTTCAAGGTTTACATCAAGAACTACCACTTCAATTTTTTCTCCTATACTTACAATTTGAGATGGATGGCTTATTCTTCCCCAACTCATATCATTAATATGTAGAAGCCCTACTATTCCATGTTCAATCTCAATAAAAGCACCATAATCAACTATATTTTTTACAGTTCCACTGATAAGTTGATTTTTGTTTAAACTTTTTAAATATTCTATCTTTTGTCTTTCTTTTTCCTCTTCAAGATATTTTTTTCTTGAAACAACAATATTTTTCCTTAAACTATCAAGTTTTAAAATTTTAAAAAATGACTTCATACCTACATATTCACTGGGTTTTTTAATTGGAACAATATCTGTTTGTGAAGATGGTAAGAAAGCAGTAACACCTATATCTACCCTATAT
>CAYNUP010000051.1:0-12557 GCA_964400565.1 uncultured bacterium
GGTGAAAATCCAGCCAGTATTGTATATATGAACCAGCAGAAGAAAAATTGCGAAAAAATAGGAATTAACTATGAGATAATGAGTTTGCCAGAAAATTCCGATGAAAAAGAAATTATTGAAAATATTGAAAAACTTAATGAAGATTCTGATGTAACTGGCATTATTTTACAACTACCTTTACCTAAAGGAGTTGATACAAGAAAAGTCCAATCAAAAATAGCACCGGAAAAAGATGTTGAAGGAGTTAATCCAGTTAACATGGGATGGATTGTTTATGGAAGACCAGTTGTTGCACCATGCACAGCACTTGCAGTAAAAGAAATAATAGAATATCTTGGAGTAAATCTTTATGGAAAAGAAGTTGTTATGGTTGGGCACTCTGATATAGTAGGAAAACCAGTTGCTTTATTACTTGTTGATAAATTTGCTACAACAACAATATGTCATATAGGAACATCAGATGCAGGTAAATTAAGAGAGCATGTTGAGAAAGCAGAAATTTTAATAGTTGCTGTTGGAAAGGCAAATTTAATTCCTGGTGATTGGATAAAAGAAGGAGCAATTGTGATAGATGTTGGAATAAATAGGGTAGGGGATAAAATAGTTGGAGATGTTGAATTTGAAAAAGCAAAAGATAAAGCAAGTTGGATTACACCTACTCCTGGGGGAGTTGGAGTTATAACAACTGCGATTTTATTAAGTAATACAGTTTTACTTGCAAAATTACAAAAGGGGATTTAAAATGGAAAAAATTAAAGTTATTTGGTTTCAAGCAGGTGGTTGTACAGGATGCACAATTTCTCTTTTAAATTCATCATCTATAAAAATAAAAAATTTACTTCTTGATGAAATAGTTCCAGGTAAAATCATCTCTTTAATTTTTCAGCCAACAATAATGGCAGGTAGTGGAGAGAAAGTTATTGAGGTTATGATGGAAGAAAGTTATAAAAAGGATTTTATACTTGTTGTTGAGGGTGTTATACCCACAAAGGATAATGGAATATATGGAAGAGTTGGAGAGAAGACATTTCTTGAAATTCTATGTGACCTGGCAGAAAAATCTAATGGAATAATATGTATAGGTAGTTGTTCTTCATTTGGTGGAATACCAAAAGGTTCTCCAAATCCAACAGGATGTAAATCAGTTAAAGAAATAATTGATGAGAAGGGGATTGAAAAGAAAGTAATAAATATTCCTGGCTGTCCTCCACATCCTGACTGGTTTTTAGGGACAATAACAAAAATTATTGCAAATTTACCATTAGAACTTGATGAATTGAATAGACCTTTGGATTTTTATGGTAAATTAATTCATGAGAATTGTCCGAGAAGACCATATTTTGATAAAGGTAAATTTGCAAAAAGTTTTTCTGAGGAAGGTTGTCTTTATCTTCTTGGATGTAAAGGTCCATTTACATATGCTGATTGTCCAATAAGGGAGTGGAATGGAGGAATAAACTGGTGTATTAAAAATAATTCTCCATGTTTTGGATGCACAGAAACTGAATTTATAGATGGAAATAGTCCATTATTTAAAAGAAAAGAAATAGAAAAAATTGGAGAGTAAAAATGGGAAAGAAAATTATAATTGATCCGGTTACAAGAATTGAAGGTCATTTAAAAGTTGAAGTTGAAATTGAGAATAAAAAAGTAGTTGATGCAAAATGTAGAGGTATGCTTTACAGGGGTATAGAGAAGATACTTATTGGAAGAGACCCAAGAGATGCAACCCAGATTACCCAGAGAATATGTGGTGTTTGTCCAATTGCTCATGCTTCTGCTTCAACGCTTGCGTGTGAATCTGCTTTTGGAATTACTGAAAAAATCCCTCAAAATGCTTTACTTGTAAGAAATTTAATACATGCATCAAACCATATTCATAATTCAATTTTACATTTTTATCATCTTTGTCTTTTAGATTTTATTGATGTAAGTAAAGTTAAAAGGAATATCAGTAGTGAAATAGACCTTATTTGTAAATTTCTTGAAAGAGATAATTATTCTCCATTTATACCAAGAGATAATGATTTTAGATTGCCCGAGGATGTAAATTTAAGATGTTTGCACAATTACATAAAAGGGCTTGAAATAAGAAGATATGCACATCAACTTTTAAGTATTTTTGGTGGGAAAATGCCTCATCAGTGTGGTATTATCCCTGGAGGAGTAACACAAAAAGTGGATGCAGGAAAAATTGAAAACGCTATTGGAAAATTAAAGGATATTAAGGAATTTGTTGAATTATATTATTTCAGAGATTTGAAAGATATAGCGAAATTCTATCCTGAATATTTTGAAATTGGTTCTTCATATGGTAATTATTTGACTTACGGCGTTTTCCCTTTGAAAGAAAATGGTGAAATTAAGAGATTTCAGCCATCTGGAGTTGTTTATAATATGGAAAAATTTGAAGAATTGAATCCTGATAAAATAACAGAACATATTGTAAATTCATGGTATAAAGGAGAGATTGTAAATCCAAAATTTGATTCTCCAGAGTGTGATATTGAAAAAGAAGGATATTCATGGATAAAGAGTCCAAGATATGATAACAATGTATTTGAAGTTGGTCCTGTTGCAAGATTGATTGTAGCATATATGAAAAATAAACAACCTTGGAAGGAAGAGATAGATAATATTTTGGGTGAGTTCAATATAGATATTTCAAAACTTAATTCAGTTCTGGGAAGACATATAGCAAGATTTATTGAGGCAAAAGTTCTGATTAATGAATGTTTAAACTGGATTTTAAAAATTAAACCAGGGGATGATTTTTACATTGACTTTGAAATTCCAGAAAATTCTGAAGGAATTGGTTTAAGTGAAGGAGCAAGAGGTGCTGTTGGTCATTGGATTGGAATAAAAAATAAGAAAATTTCCAATTATCAGGTTATATCTCCAACAACATGGAATGCTTCTCCAAAAGATAAAAATGGTAATCATGGAGCAATTGAAAAAGCACTTATTGGAACAGAAATTAAAGATGAAGAAAATCCTGTTGAAATTTTAAGAATAGTAAGGTCATTTGATCCATGTCTTGCCTGTGCAGTTCAAATTATTGATAAAAAAAGATTAAAAAAGAAGGATTTCTTTATATGGGTGTGAAACTTTTAATTTTTGGGATAGGAAATACTTTAAAAATGGATGATGGAATAGGAGTTTATCTTGTTAGAGAACTTGAAAAATTTATTGATAAAGAAAAAGTTAAAATTTATGAAATTGGAACAGAAACATGGAGGATTTTTTCAATAATTGAAGAAGAGAAATGTGAAAATATTCTGATAGTTGATGCTGTAAGTTTAAATTTTATCCCTGGTTCTGTGTATGTAAGTAGAAACCCTGAAATTAAAGATTCTTTCTATATTTCTTCTCATGAGAAGATTTATTTATCAGAGATAAGTTTCGCATTTTTTAAAAATTTTTATATTTTTGGAGTTGAACCATATGAGACAGAATGGGGTATTGGATTATCAGAAATTTTAAGTGAGAAGTTTGAAGAAATTTTGGATAAACTTGTTAAATTCTGTAAAGCAATTATTGAAAGGGAGGAAGAAAATGATTTACTCGGAATTGAAACCTTTTGAAGAGATTTTGAAAATTTTAAAAGAAGATAAGGTTTTTTTAATTTCATGTAATGGGTGTGCTGAGGTTTGTAAGGTTAGTGACCAGGAGAGTATTAAAGAGATTGAAAAAAAATTGAAAGAAAACGGCAAAATTGTTGAAGGCAAAATTATAATTGATTTTTTATGCAGTAAAAACTTGATTGTGAGAAAACTTTCAAGATATTTAAAAGAAATTTCAAATTCAGAATGTATTTTAGTTTTTTCATGTGGTATTGGGGTGCAATGTGTTTCAAAAGTTATTGATATTCCTGTATATCCTGCAACAAATACAATCTATCTTGGAGGTTTTCAGGGATTATGGCCAGGAGAGGAAAGATGTTCTGAATGCGGGACATGTTATCTTGGAATTACAGGAGGTATATGCCCTGTAACTTTTTGCACAAAACAACTTGTAAATGGGCCATGTGGAGGAGCAAAAAACGGAAAGTGTGAGATTGATAAAGAAAAGGATTGTGGATGGGTTTTAATTTATGAGAAACTTAAAAAAATAAATAAACTTGAAATTTTAAAAGAATATCAGGAACCGAGAAATTATAAATTGATTGAAGTTTCATCTAAATTAAGAAAAAAAGTATTCTATGATATAGATAAAAACGAGGAGTTATAAATGGAAATCTCAAAATTACAAGAAAAATTAAATGAAGGTAAGTTTGTTATAACATCAGAGATAGGTCCTGGGAAGGGGACAAATCTTGAGTTTTTAAAAGAAGCAGAGATAATAAAGGATAAAGTTGATGCTGTAAATGTTACAGACCTTCAGAGTTCAGTTATGCGTCTTGGTTCTCTTTGTGTATGCCATTTACTTGTTGATATGGGGATTGAACCAATTTTTCAGATAACATGCAGAGATAGAAACCGTCTTGCTTTACAATCAGATTTATTGAGTGCCTATGTTCTTGGCATAAGAAATGTTTTGGTATTAACAGGAGACCATCCAATTTTAGGAGACCATCCTGAAGCAAAACCAGTTTTTGACCTTGATTCTGTTTCATTATTAAAGGTTGCAACTAATTTGATGGAAGGAAAGGATATGAAAGGGAACCAACTGGATGGAAGACCTGAATTTTTTCTTGGAGCGGTTGTAAGTCCAGGATATGAACCTTTAGAATTACAAATCATCAAAATGGAAAAAAAGATAGAAGCGGGTGCAAAATTCTTTCAAACACAGGCAGTTTATGATTTAAAAAAATTTGAGGAATTTATGAAAAAGGTTGAAAAATATAAAGTGCCAATTTTAGGGGGTATAGTTCTTTTAAAATCAGCGGGTATGGCAAAATATATGAATGAAAATGTTGCAGGGGTTAACGTTCCTGATAGATATATAGAGATGATGGCAAAGGCAAAGAAAGAAGAAAGAGTAAAAGTTAGTTTACAGATAGGTGCTGAATTGATTAAAGGAATGAAGAGTTTGTGTTCAGGTATTCATATTATGCCACTTGGATGGGATAAATATGTTCCAGATTTATTATATCTTTCAGGACTTATTTAATTGTATTTGAAATAAATTTTTCTCTTATTCTGCAACTTGGACACTTTCCACAGGGTTTATCTCCATTTTCATAACATGACCATGTTATTGATAAATCAAGACCAAGAGAAATTGCTTTTTTAATAATTTGTTTTTTTGAAAAATTTATAAGTGGGGCAAGAAGTTTTATTTTTCTTCCCTTTATTGTTTTTTTTGTAGCAACATTTATAAGATTCTGGAATTTTTTTATGTAAATCTGTCTACAATCAGGATATCCTGAAAAATCTATTGAATTTACACCTATAAAAATAGCATCAGCATCTATTGTTTCAGCATATCCAAGTGCAAGGGAAATAAAAATTGTATTTCTTGCAGGAACATATGTAGAAGGTATTCCTCTGACTCTTTTTTTGGGTATTTTAATTTCTTCTCTTGTTAATGCAGATTTTAAAAACGATAAATCAAATTTTAGTATTAGATGTTCTTCTGCTTTTAAAAATTCTGCCACTTTTTTTGCTGCCTCTATTTCTTTTCTTGCTTTTTGTCCATAATCAATTGTGAGACAGTAAATTTTATAACCTTTCTTTTTTGCTATGGACGCTGTGACAAAACTATCAATGCCTCCAGAAATAAGACATACTGCCTTTTTCATTTTATTTTAAGTATTTTATGGCTTTGTAATCTTAAATACCAGTTTTTTTCTGGGTTTTCTTTTAAAAATTTTATAATCATTTTTGAGATTTTTTTATAGTTATTGAGTGGTTGTAAAATAACAGGTTTTTCTATCTTTCTGTCAATAAATTCAAATGTTTTTTTGTTAATTATTACATATTTGAACTCATTTGCCACATTTCTGAAGATTTCGTTATAACCAAGTGGATATAATTTCTTTCCTTCTTCTTTTGGACTTACAGTAATCCAGTCAAAATTTATATTTCTCCATATAGTTCCATTAGTTTCAATAGATACCCAGTAACTTTTCTTTTTCAACCTTTCAAAGATATATTCTATCTCCTGTAAATATGGTTCACCTCCTGTAAAACAGATTCTTTTACAATTAAATTTTTCTATTTTTTTAAAAATTTCTTTTTCATCCATTTCTTTACCATTTTCCCAAGCATATTTTGTATCACACCATTTACATCTCAAATTGCATCCTGAAAATCTTACAAAAATTGTAGGTAATCCTTGAAGTAAACCCTCTCCCTGAATTGAATAAAAAATTTCGCTTATTTTATAAATCATCCCCTTAAGAAAAAAATTCTCTTTTAATTTTTTACAGTATCATTTAGAATTTTATACTTTTAATTTTTGTTCAACTGCTCCTACTTTCTCTTTAAAAAATTCAACAATCTTTAAAACACCAGAAAGAGGCCCTTGAATTATTATCTGGACATTCTGTTTCATCAATTCTTCCCTTATATCAGGTATTGCTATAGCCATTTCAATAGGGCTTTTTAAATTATATTTTTTTCTGTTAAAATAAAGGAAAAGGTCCAGATTATATTTATTTGCTATTTGAGTTACAGGCATAATTGGTCTTATATGAAAGTCTTCAATTCTATGGGAAGGTATTATTAAAATTTTTGTTTCTATTAAAAATTCCTCAGGGTTTTTCCCCATTTTGTTAAAAATGCTTTCACATATTTCTTTTCCTTTAATTGAAAATTTCAAAACATTGGAGAAGAAAAATTTTTCCACAATTTCACCAATTTTTCTTTCATCTCCAATAAAATCCATAATTTTAAAATATATGTCTGAATGTGCAAGTTTTTCTATATGTCTTTCATAAAAATGAACGAGTGCTTTTGCCATTTCAAGCAAATGCCATGATACAGCAATATGTCCCCTGATTTTTTGAAAATCATCAATTTCAATTTCATAGTTTGTATTTTTTATATATGTATCATAAAGTGATTCAAGTTGATGAAAAAGAGACCTGTATTTTTCAACAGGCTCTTCTCTTAAAAATTCATTTTTTCTATAATAACAGAAGAGATTAAAATCTTCACAAACATTAAGATACTTTATCAAAATTTTAAAAATTATCTCTTCTTTTTCTTTTATTATTTCTTCCTCAAGGTCTGGAGGTAAAATTTTTCTCTGTAATTGAGGAAAAAGTTTTTCTGAATATGGTTCAACCTCTATATTTTTAAAACCAAGATTTTTACCCTCTTCAACAAGTTTCTGAGAGATTTTTCTAATAACTTTATATGCAAAAATTAGTTGATTTTTAAGTTCTTTTTTAAAACTGGAGATTTCATAAGAAGATAGTTGAAGTTTATAATATTTTAATCTTGCATAAAGATGCAGACCCTGAAAAAGAAAGAAATTAAACCATCTAATTGTGGCTACCATTTCTCTGAAAAAGAAAAATTTTCTATTTTGATTTGCTCCAAATTCATCAAGAAAAGATTCAAGTTCATCCGCCTCTTTCATTAATGCAAAACACAACTCTCTTTCTGGAAGAGAATAATGAGAATTGAACCGTACAAGAATTTTAAAAATATTTCTTGTCGCATTTTCAAGTTGAGGTAAGAATTCTTTCTCTATTTCTTCATTCTTCATAACCTTTATTAACGAGGAAGTTTTTGTCTTTTTCATACTTTATATTATACCATATTTAGAAAAAAATTGACATTGATTTTTGATTTGAGTAAACTATTTAAAAAAGGAGGGACATATGAAATTTTCAGGTATAAGCGATGAAGCAGGTCAGCCAATTGAAATTCAAATTAAGGCGCATAAAGAACTTGGGTGGGAATATATGGAATTAAGAAATGTGGACAAAGAAAATTTAACTATGATGAGTGATGAAAAATTTGAGTATGTTTATAGAAAGGTTCAAGAATCTGGCCTTAAAGTTTCATGTTTTGCAAGTTGTATAGCAAACTGGGCCACAAAAATTTCAGGTGATTTTAAAAAGGATTATGAGGAACTTAAAAGAGCAATTCCAAGAATGAAAAGATTTGATACAAAGTATATAAGGGTTATGTCATGGCCAAATGACCCTGACAATCCCTATGAAGAAGAAAAGTGGGCAGAAGAAGTTATAAGAAGGATGAAAGAACTTACAAAAATGGCTGAAGATGGAGGAATAATTATAGTTCATGAAAACTGTTCTGGATGGGGAGGATTGAGTGCCGAAAATATGGTGAAATTGGTTAAAGAAGTAAATTCTCCAAATTTTAAGTTATTATATGATATAGGAAATGTATTGCATTATAATAAAGGAACTGACCCATGGGATTTTTATATGAAGGTTAAACCATATATAGAGTATGTTCATGTGAAGGATTTTGATAAAGAAGGAAAAGCAACATTTCCAGGAGAGGGCGAAGCGAAGGTAAAGGATATATTACTAGACCTTAAAAAGAGTGGTTATGATGGTTTTGTTTCAATCGAGCCACATATAGCAAGTGTAGTTCATGAAGGTAAAGTGGGAGACCCTGAAGTAACTTATAATACTTATATTAAATATGGGGAAAAATTGATGTCTCTTTTAAATCTTTGAATTTTATGTAGAAATTTCTTTTTTTAATCTTTCAAGGCACTGTAATGTAAGTTCATCTTTATATTTTTCGTATATTTTCTTCATTATTTTATATGCTTCATATTTTTTCCCCATCTTTTTCAATGTATGAGGATACATTCTAACATATGGGATGGTCCCAACAACATATAAAATTTTGAATGCTTTAAGTGCTTCTTCTTCATTGCCTAAAGCATTCCACATCACTCCTTCTTCTAAATAAAGTTTAAAATCTAATGGATTATACCATTGTCCCTGTCTTAATGTTTTTAAAGCAGAATTCAATTTTTTTTCACTATTTTTTGATATTGCTTGACTCCACTCAAGCCATGCTTTAAGAACATAAGCATCTGTTTCATAAGGTTTCAATTTTATTATTCTTCCAAGATACTTTTCTGCAAGGTTATAGTTCCCACAATGGAATGCCTTATCTGCCTTTAACCATAAAATATTTATAACATTGAGTTCATAAAACTTAATACCTAAAACACCTAAAATAAAAATTAATAGATAGATTTTAATTCTCGTTTTACTCATTTTTCAAATCTTACTAACCATTTTTTTAATCTCTTTTTCTATTATATCAGGAAGTCCTAAAATTTCAACATTCATAAAACCCCTTATTATCAATGATTGTGCTTCTTCTTCAGGAATTCCTCTACTTGCAAGATATTCAATTTCCTCTTTTTTAATTTTACCTATGGCTGCTTCATGTGACAACTCTACATCCTGATATAAAGTCTCAAGTTCAGGTATTGCATGTATTTTCCCTTTTTCATTCAGTATCAAACCCTTACATTCAAGATGTCCACGAACAGAAGGAGAAATTGCTTTTATATGTCCTTTTGCTATAACAGTTCCTCCATAATTTACCACTCTGCTTATAATTTCTGCTGAAGTTCCTTTATTTGCCAGAATACATCTTGAACCTATATCTTGATATGAATTAGGATATGAAAGGATAATTGAATTAAATCTTGCTCTTGAACTTTCTCCTTCAAGAATTGCTGTTGGATACATAATAATTTTTTTTACAGGTTTCAGATTTATATAATTTGAAATAAAAACTCCTTCTTCTTCAACAATTGCTACACTTTTAGGTTCAACTTCTATATCTTCTTTCCATGAATGTATCATTGTGAAATTTAAAAAACCGCCTTTTTTAATATAAAATTCTGAAATACCGAGATGATATGCTTCTTCTGTGTCTTTCGCATTTGTACATCCAGTTATTAAATATGCCTCTGCATTTTCTTCTATTATAACAATATTATGTATTTTCTGTTTAAATCTCTTTGTTTTCAAATATAAACACGCTTGAATAGGAAATAAAGTTTTTACACCTTTCCCAATTCTTATAAAATAACCACCCTCTGTATCTCTTTCAAATTCTCTTCCTACCTTTTCAAATGCTTTCCCCCAGTATTTCTCCTGAATATCTGGATATTTTTCAAATGCTTCTTTTACAGATAAAATTTCTACTCCTTTCTGTAATGATTTAGTCAATAGAATTTCGTTATCTCTTTGTATAAAACTACCTGACCTTGTTTTTTCCTTAATATCAAATCCAACCTTTTCTATTTCCTTTAAATCATCTCTTCTTTTTTCCATTTACATTTCTCGCATTTCTCATAACCATAATCTTTTATCATTTCAAGAACTTTCTGAGGATTGCTCTGACAGGTTATTCTTCCATCTATCATAACACACCCTTTATCTCCTTCAATATAATCAAGAATATATCCTGTATGAGTAATAATCAAAGCAGAACATCTTGTTTTTTTCATATATTCATTTAAAACTTTTCCCATTATAGAAACATTTTCAATATCAACTCCGGATTCAGGTTCATCAAGTAAAAGTAGTTTAGGTTTTTGAAGTAAAACCTGAAAAAGTTCCACCCTTTTAATTTCTCCTCCTGAAAGGTCAACATTTAAATCTCTCCTTAAAAATCCATCAACTTTTAATTTTTCAGCAAGTTCTTTTATTTCATTTTCATTATCACATAAATATCTGGCAAGTTGAAAAATTTTTATCCCATATATTTTAGGAGGATTTTGAAACATTACTCCTATTCCCATTTTTGCCCTTTTGCTTATAGGAAGACCTGTTAAGTCAATATCATTAAAAAAAATTTTCCCTTTTACAATTTCATAATTTGATATACCAACAATTACTTTTATAAGGGTTGATTTTCCAGAGCCATTTGGACCAAATAAAACCAGTTTTTCATTTTCTCCAATCTCCAAATAAACATCTTTTAAAATTAAACTATCTCCACCTTTTACACTTATATTTTCTATTCTTAACATTTTTAAAATAACCCGATAACTTTACCTTCTTTATCTATATCAACCTTTGTTCCAGCAGGCTCACTTGGAAGTCCTGGCATCGTTCTCATCTCTCCACACAATGGATATAAAAATCCAGCACCAGCAGAAATTCTAATATCTCTGATAGGCAATGTAAATCCTTTTGGTGCTCCTTTTAAATTTGGGTCATGAGAAAGAGAAAGATGAGTTTTTGCCATACATATTGGAAGATTTCCAAAGCCCCATTTTGTATAAAGTTTAATTTTTTCCTCTGCCAGAGTAGAATATTCAACCCTTTCTGCTCCATAAATCCTTGTTGCAATTGTCTCAATTTTCTTTTTAATATCCCATTCAAGGGGATATAAAAACTGAAAATTTTTTTCCTTTTCACACGCCTTTATAACTTTTTCAGCAAGTTCAATTCCACCTTCTCCTCCTTTTTCCCATACCTCACTTAAAGCAACATCATCTGCTCCAAATTCTATTGCAAGTTCCTTTGTTTTTTCAATCTCTTTTTCTGTATCTGTTTGAAATTTATTTATAGCAACAACACAAGGAACTCCAAAAATTTTAGCATTCTCTATTTGTTTTCTTAAATTACTTGCTCCATCAACAAGTGCTTTTATGTTTTCTTCAATAAGTCCTTTATCAAGTGGTTTTCCAGGAACAACTTTAAATTTACCACTATGTGCTTTTAAAGCTCTTATAGAACAAACAATAACAACACAATCAGGTTTAAGCCCACTATATCTACATTTTATATTCATAAATTTTTCCATTCCACAATCAGCACCAAATCCACTTTCTGTAACAACATATTCAGCCAGTTTAATTGCTATAAGGTCAGCAATTATTGAACTATTGCCATGAGCAATATTGGCAAAAGGACCTGCATGAACAAAAACAGGTGTATGTTCAAGTGTCTGCATTAATGTCGGTTTTATAGCATCTTTAAGTAAAACTGTCATTGCTCCTGCTGCTTTTACATCTTCTGCTGTAATTGGTTTTTTATCATATGTCTGAGCAACAATAATTTTAGATAATCTTTTTCTTAAATCAAAAAGGCCTGTTGTTAAAGCAAGAATAGCCATAACTTCTGAAGCAACTGTTATATCAAAGCCAGTTTCTCTTGGAAATCCATTTTCCTTACCTCCAAGTCCTATAATTATATGTCTTAAAAATCTGTCTGATACATCAACAACTCTCGGCCAGGTTATTGATAATGGGTCTATATTCAAAGGATTTCCTTTATAAACTGAATTATCAACAAAAGCAGCAAGTAAATTATGAGCAATACCCACTGCATGAACGTCTCCTGTTAAATGTAAGTTAAAATCCTCCATAGGAATAACCTGAGAATAACCTCCACCTGCAGCACCACCTTTAATACCAAACACAGGACCGAGCGAGGGCTGTCTTATACAGGTAAAAACACTTTTTCCCAGTTTTCCAATTGCTTGAGAAAGACCTATTGTCGTAACTGTTTTGCCTTCTCCAAGTGGAGTTGGTGTTATTGCTGTCACATCAATATATTTACCATTTTTCCTACCTTCAAGTTTCTTTAAAATATCAAGAGAAACTTTTGCTTTATAATTACCATATAATTCAAGAAACTCCTCATC
>CAYNUP010000052.1:0-29782 GCA_964400565.1 uncultured bacterium
ATTCCATTTGGAATAATAGTTACTTCTCCTGTCAAATTTCCATTCTTATCTATATCAGCCCTTGTAATTCTTCTTCTTAAATTTCTTTCTGGAGAAAATATAGGAATTTCAACAATTTCTGGTTTTTCTCCACAAATGAGAGAAAGTTTTCCCTGTTCATATGGAGGGATATCCGGGTATTTCATAACTTCAGTAGTCGGGTCAAGAAAAATATAAGAATTTTCTTTAGGAATAGCAAGAATAGCATGGTTGAACTGTCCTGGAAATGGAATTTCTTTTTCAATTTTTGCATCAGTATTTACAAGAGCAAGATATGACTTAATCCCGGCAATTTCAAGCATTTTTTTTAATAAATTTGCTTTATCTTTACAATCCCCGTATTTTGCCTTTAAAACTTCCTCAGGCGAATGAGGTTTATATCCATGAATTCCCATTTCCAATCCTACATAACGAATATTTGAACATACATAATTATAAAGAGAAATAATTTTCCCCTCATCTGTTTTCTTATCTTTTATTATTTGATTAACTACTCCCCTTATACTCTCATCTCTTCCTCTGTCTTCTCTTGAAATTTCATAAAACCATTTACCTATTTCTTCCCATGAATTAAAAGTTGAAACATATACTTTAGGAACAATTTCTTTCAATGGAGGCATTAAAATTTCTTCAACAATTCCAGGAACATCTCTTTTTTCCCATATATATGTAATGAAATTCAAACTTTCTTTTTTCTCTAATAATTCAACATCTTTTTCATATATGCGAATTTTAAATTTTCTTGGTACAGTTAATTCAAATCTTGAAAGAGAAAATGGCTCATTTGATTGAAAATAAAATCCATCCCAGAAATGATTTTCAATTAAAGGTTTAAATGTAAAAACTTTATATTTGTATTCAATAATGCTTCCAATTTCAACTCCAGGAAAATTTATACTCATTACTTTGTACCCTGGGTAAAGAGAAGTATATTCAGTAAATTCTGCAGGAGTGACTATTTTTATATCTTTTGAAGTAATATTAATTTTTTTTCCATTTGGAAGAAGAGTATATCCTTCTATAAATTTTATCTTTTCTCTTTCAGAATCAAAGGGAATTTGAAGATGTGCTAACTTTTTACCCTTTTCAGTTTCAATTTTTATTTTCTGGTGAATAAATGTTTCTTTCGTATAATTTGGTAATACCTTTACAGAAGCATAATCTATCAAATAAACTGTTTCAATATTTTCTTCAGAAAAACAGATAAAAATAAAGAATATAGGGAAAAAAAATACTATCCTTAAAATTCTCATTTAATTACTTTTCTATTTGAAAAGGCAATGTTGGTATTTCTGGCTCCGGTCTGTATAAATATAAATAATAGTTAAGTTTATTAACTGAAGGTCCTCCACTCTGTCTTTGCCATAATCCAACTACATAATAATAGTAAACTCCAAGACCAAAAAGAATTAAAGATAAAACAAACATTATAACTGCTTTTTTCCTACTCACTTCATCAATCATCATGGATAGAAAAAACCCAAGGAAGCTAATACCAACAACTATTAACGCCAATATATATCCAACTTCAAATTCCATTTATCCCTCCTCTTTTTATCTTTTATTTTATCTATTTTACTCTCCTATTTCAAATCTTACAAATTTTTTTATTTTTATATTTTCTCCAAGTTTTGCAATCTTTGACTTTATGTATTCCTCTATTGTTATTTCTTCATCTTTTATAAAAGGCTGCTTTAGAAGCACATTTTCCTTATAAAAATCATTTAATTTCCCTTCTATTATTTTTTCAAGAACAGATTGGGGTTTTCCTTTAAATTCTTCTTTTATTTCTTCTATCTTATTTTTCAAAATTTCTTCAGGAATTGATTCTACATCTACCCATTTAGGCTTCATCGCAGCAATCTGTAAACACAAATTTTTCACAAGTTCCTCAAACTCTTTATTTTTTGCAACAAAATCTGTCTCACAATTTACTTCTATTAAAACACCTATTTTACCATTTGTATGAACATAAGAACCAATTAAACCTTCCTTTACTTCTTTCTCTTTCTTTTTTTCTGATATTTCAAAACCTCTTTTTTTAAGTATTCCCATCGCTTTTTCTAAATCACCATTTGCTTCTTCAATTGCTTTTTTACATTCCATCACACTTAATCCTGTTTTTTCTCTCAATTCTTTTATTTTTGACATATCCAATCCCATTTTTTACTCCTTTCCTTCAGAAAGGGGTTTTTCTCCTTTCTCAGAAATTTCCGGGAAATATCCGGATTCTTTTAATCCCTCAATAATATAGTCACCAAGTTTTGAAAGAATTGTATAAATTGATTTTAATCCATCATCATTTGCAGGTATTGGATAATCTACAAGTTCCGGATTTCCATTAGTATCCACTATTCCAACTACAGGAATATTAACTTTTCTTGCCTCTCTAATTGCATTTATCTCTCTTTTTACATCTACAACTACCATAGCCGCTGGATATTCAGTCATTTCTCTAATGCCTTCAAATTTCTTTTTTAAATCCTCTTTTTCTTTTTGTATAAGAAGAATTTCTTTTTTTGTGTAAAGATTTATTTTTCCAGAATTTTCTAAAGATTCTATTTCTTCTAACCTCTCTATTCTTTTTCTTATTTCCTTAAAATTTGTCAGAGTTCCACCAACCCATCTATAATTTACATAAGGCATCTTACATTTCTCAGCAATTTCTTTTACAACAGATTGTGCCTGTTTTTTTGTTCCAACAAACAATATTTTTTTGTTCTGTGAAGCAATATTTTTCAAAAATTCTCCACTTTCTTTAATTTTTTCAATGGTTTTTTCAATATCAATGATATAAATTCCCTGCCTTTTCCCATAAAGATAAGGCCTAATTCTCGGATCAAACTGTCTTGCTGGATGTCCAAAATATACACCTGCTTCAAGTAATTCCTTCACCGTTATTTCCATTTTCCTCCTTTTTATCGGTTAAATTTATTTTAACGAAAAATTTTTTGTTGTCAACTTAAACATAATATTATATACTAAAACTTAAAAAAGGAAAAAAATGAAAAAAGTTAAAGATATTATGGAACAAAATATTCCTGTTGTCAATAAACATTCACCTATAAGTGAAATTTTAAAGATTTTTTCCACTACTCAATATAACATAATTCCTGTTGTTGACGAAAATGGTGTCCTTTCTGGTATTGTAAGTATTGAAGATATGCTTGAAAATTTAATTCTATCCAAAAAAGATGTGGAATTACTTGAAAAATTCCCATTTTTTGCAGATGCTTTTTCTGAAATTGTAACTACTATTGAATGTATAAGTTCTTTAATTGTTGCTGAAGATGTAATGAATAAAGAAGTTATAACAATTGATGAAAACTCATCTATAATGAAAGCACTTGTTTTAATGAGAAAATATAAAAGAACTCGTTTAGTGGTTATAAATGAAAAAAAACAACCGGTTGGATTTATAACAAGAAATAATATTTTGCAGGCATTTGGATGTTAAAATGGATATTAAAGCAATAATAAGTTTAATAATTTTTGTGGGGACATATTTTTTTTTAGCAACTGAAAAAATACCAAAGGTATATGTATCCCTTACAGGTGTTCTTTTACTCATTTTATTTAAAATTTATGATTTTAACGAAATCCCCAAATATATTGACTGGGATACTATTTCTTTCCTTTTTGGAATATTCATAGTTGTGAAAGTGATTGAAATCTCTGGATTTTTTAACTATTTCTCTTTAAAAATAATCAAAAAATTTAATTATGACCCTTTAAAAATTTTTATTTTTTTTCCTTTAGTTGCGTGGTTTTTATCAGGATTTATTGATTCTATAACTGTTTTAACTTTCTTAACCCCTCTTACATATACTCTATGCAGAATTCTTAAAATAAATTTTATTCCATTGATAGTTGCAGAAGTATGTCTTGCAAATATTGGAGGGGCTGGAACTTTAATGGGAGACCCTCCAAATGTTATACTTGGCTCAATGTTTGGTCTCGGTTTTACAAATTTTTTCATTCATAATTATATAATCAGTTTAATTTCAGGTGTATGTGCAATTTCTATTTTTTATAAAATGAATAAAAAAGCACTTATTGAAAGTAGAAAAAAAATAGATAAAAAAATTTTTGAAGAAATTGTTCCAGAAGAAGCGATTGAAGATAAAAATCTTGCAAAATATGGTCTTTTAGGGCTTTCAGGAGTAGTTATACTTTTAATTTTTAGAGATTTTATTAAAAAATTCTTCTACTTAAATATTGGAATCTGTGGAGTTTTACCTGCTATATTAATTCTGTTTTTAAAAGGTTCTCATGAAAAACTGAAAGGAATAATAAAAGAAATTGACATTGAAACATTACTGTTTTTTATTGCTCTTTTTGTAATTATTGGTTCTCTTGAAAAAACTGAAATTATAAGAAAATTTGCATTTACAATGAAAGAATTTTCTCAAAGTGGGTTAAAAATGAATTCTACATTATTCTGGTTTAGTGTAATTACAAGTGCATTTATAGATAATGTTCCTGAAGCAATGAGTATTGGATATTTAATAAGGCACATTTCTAAATTTATTCCGTATAGATTTACAATTCTTATCTGGAGTTCAAGTTTAGGTCTTGATATGGGAGGGAATTTTACACCAATTGGAGCAAGTGCAAATGTTGTAGCATATGGTTTTCTTGAAAGTCATGGAGTTAAAATTGGGTGGAAAAGATGGATTAAATTAATATTTCTGCCAAATTTTGTGGCAGTATTAGTAAGTTATATGCTTATTACTCTTAAGTTTAAGATTAACTTTTATTAATTTGAAAAACGTGTTTTAAATTGAAACAATTTCTATATCTCCCCATAAAAAAATCTCTTTTTCCCTTATAATCAGAATTCCTTCTATAAATGGAAACTCCTTCAGTTCTTTTATCACAGCATCTTTATCTATTTTTCCTTTAATTAAATTTCCAAAATAAGTTGCAGCACCATCTGAAAAAGTTGCTGAAGGAGAAACAATACAAACAGCATCAGCATCTCCAAAACTAAAAGAATGTCCAATAGTTCCACTTGAAGTTGCGATTCCATAAGGCCTTTCTCTTTTCTTTAATTTTATTCCAACTTTCATAGAAAAAGGTGAATCTCCAGCATAAATACCAACTATAAAATCTCTCTTCATCCTTGCAAAAATATCTCCACCATTTTCAATTATTATTTCATCAGATAAATTTAAAAATTTTTCACCAATTATTTCTGCTATTGCTCCTGCAACAGAAGCCATTGGACCTGTTTTTGTTAAAAATGAACTTTCTGACATTAATTTTATTATTTCTTCTTTACTCTGTGTTGGAACAGGAGAAAATGAATATAAAAATTCTGGATTTTCTCTTATATAATTTTTCAATATTTCTCTCTGTTTTATCAATTCATTTTTAATTTCAGATTTGAGATTTTTTTTTGATATAACTAAAAGGTCTGTTTCCTCAACTCTAACTTCAAATTTAAATAAATTCTTTCCTTTTATTAAACTTCTATAAAATCTTTCCTTATAATCAATTTTTTCTTTCATAGCAAGTAATTTTGATAATTAATTTTATCAGTTTTTCTAACAATCTTTTTTTCTAAAATTTCCCCTTTAATGTTCTGTATTACTAAAATATCAGAATCTGTCGTTAAATATGCCCCAAAAATTTCAAAAACTAAATCTTCAATTTTCCCCTTTATTACGCCTATTTGTTCGGGACTTTTTTCTGAAAAAATTATATAATCCTCTTTATCACAGAAATCAAATATTTTTTTTCTTTCTCTTTCATCTCTCGGAATAATTAATTTTGTATATGGAGAAATTCTAAAATGTCTTCCAATCTGTAATAAATAACAATCGTTCAAACTCACTTTATTTGAATTTTTAAATAAATCCATAAGTTTTCTGCAAAAAATAGCATCGGTTAAAAGACAGCCACCAGAAGGAGTTCCAAAATATTTTAAATCTTTTATCTGGGCAAGATAAAGTTGCAATTTTCTTCCTCTTCCTTTTATTCCAAGTAATAAATCTCTTTTTACAATTCCCTTCTTTTCAACTTCTGTAGGTGGTAAATTTAATGCTGTAAGAGGTCTTAAGAGTTTTCCTTTTAAAGACGATTCTTCTTCAATTATTTTCAATGCATTTATATTTTGTGATTTTCCTCTCTGTCCAAGAACCTCTCCAGTAAAAACAAATTCTGCATTTTCTCTTTCCATAATCTCTTTTGCTTTTTTCAGCATGTATATATGACAGTCAATACATGGATTTAAATTTTTTCCATAACCATATAATGGATTTTTCACAATCTCAATATAATCAATACCTGCTTCAATAACTATAAGTTTAAAATTCATCTCTTGAGAAAGTCTTCTCAAATTTCTTATTGTTTCTTCTCCAAATTTTGAGATAAATGGTGTTTTTATAAAAACTCCGATTATTTCAAACCCTTGTTCTTTTATCAATTGAAAAGTAAGAATACTATCAAGCCCACCCGAAATCAATCCTATTGCTTTCATTTTGAATAAATTTTATCATTTTTATGGTAAAATTTATATTATGAAAATAATTATTATCACCGGACCAACAGGAGGACATTTTTTTCCAGGACTTGCAATTGGAGAAAAATTGAGGAAACATTTTGATATAAAATTTTTTGTTCCTGAAAGAGAATTTATAATTAAACATTTAGAGTTTAAAAACTTTAAATACAGAATTATTCCTTCTGTGAGAATTGCTAAAAAAAATTTTTATTTTTCAATTTTTAAGTTTTTGTATTTAATGGGAGTGTCAACCATTTTATTTTTGAAGGAAAAACCTTCTCTTATAATCGGGACTGGAAGTTATGTCTGTGTCCCTTTTATTCTTGGAGCGAGAATTTTAAATAAAAAAATTATAATTCATGAACAAAATTATCTTCCAGGCAAAACCACAAAAATTTTGTCTCCTTTTGTAAATTTTGTATTTCTCACTTTTCCTGAATATAATAAATTGCCAAGAAGAAAATGTATTGTAACTGGTTTCCCTTTAATTTCTGATTTTTACAAAATATATTCCAGAGAGGAAATTATAAAAACATTGGGTCTGGAAAATAAAAAAACAATCTTAGTTATAGGAGGAAGCCAGGGAGCAGAATTTTTAAATAATCTAATTGTAAATAATATTGAATATTTTAAAAACAAAAATTTTCAAATTATTCATGTAGCAGGTAAAGGGAAGGAATCCTTAGAAAAAATTTTTTTTGAGAATAAAATCTCTGGAAAAGTTTATGATTTTTTTTATGAAATGAATAAATTATATTCAATAGCGGATTATGTTATCTGTAGAGCAGGGGCTGGAACAATTGTGGAAATAGTTGAAAAAGAAATTCCTGCTTTTTTAATACCATATCCATATGCAGGTGGGCACCAGAAAAAAAATGCAGAATATTTAAAAAAAAATGGATGTGCATTCTTTGCTGAAGAAAAAGAAATTATCAAAGATAAAAAATTTGTTGAAATGTTTGAAAAATTTCTAAAAGAGTATGAAATTATAAAAGGAAATCTTAAAAAAATAAAACTTTCTGATAAAGGTAAAATAGAAGAAATTGTATTAAAAATATACAAAAAGGAGAGAAATGGGATATATTGAAAAAGCCAAAATAATCCATCTTATAGGAATTGGAGGAATTGGTGTAAGTGGACTTGCAAAAATTTTACTTTATAAAGGGAAGAAGGTTTCAGGTTCAGATAATAATTACTCTCATATTATAAAGGAACTCAAAAATATGGGTGTAAAAATTTATTTAAAACAGAAGGAGGAAAATATAGAGAAAAATATAGACCTTATTATTCATTCTCAGGCAATTTTACCTGATAATCCAGAATATAAAAGAGCAAAAGAATTAAATATCCCTATATTGAGTTATCCCCAAGCAGTTGGTGAATTAATGAGAGAAAAAAGAGGGATTGCGATTGCAGGAACCCATGGGAAAACTACAACCTCATCTCTTATAGTAAATCTTCTACATACATTAAATTTTTCTCCTACTTTTTTAATAGGAGGTGAAATTATAAATTTAGGAAATTCAGGTGTTGGAAACGGTGAATTTCTGATTGTTGAAGCATGTGAATATAAAAGGTCTTTTTTAAATTATTGCCCTGAAATTGAAGTTATTACAAATATTGAAAAAGACCATCTGGATTACTATAAAGATATAAATGATATAAAAAAAGCATTTTACCAGTTTACACAGAATATAAAACCTAATGGAATACTGATTTTTTGTAAAGAAGATAAAAACTTGAGAGAGATTATTAAAAAGGTTAATGTTAAAACAATTTCCTATGGGCTTTATTCAGGAGATTTAAAAATTTTAAATTTCAAATTGACCGGAAGAAAAACAGAGTTTGAATGCTATTACAAGGAAAAAAAATTGGGCAAACTGAGAATGAATTTATGGGGAAAACATAATATTTTAAACTCTCTTGCAGCAGTAGGTGTAGGAATTTATCTTGGATTATCCTGGAAAGAAATAAAGAAAGGCTTGGAAAGTTTTAAAGGTGTTCATAGAAGGTGTGAAATTTTGGGAGAGAAAAATGGGATTACCATAATTGATGACTATGGTCATCACCCTACTGAAATAAAATCAACGATAGAATGTATAAAAACAGTATTTCCTAATAGAAGATTAATAGTTATTTTCCAGCCTCATCAATACAGTAGAACAAGATTTCTTTTAAAAGATTTTGCAAAATCTTTTTATAATGCTGATAAAGTTGTAGTCCCTGATATTTATTTTGTAAGAGATTCTTTAATAGAAAAAAAACTTATCAATGCTGAAGTTTTGGTTGAAAAAATAAGAAAAAATGGAAAAGAAGCAATTTATTTACCAACTTTTAAAGAAATAGTTGAATATCTTGACGAAATAAAGAAGAAAGGAGATATAATTCTTACAATTGGAGCAGGCCCAATTGATAAAGTTGCAAAACAGATTTTAAAAAGGATTTCATAAAAATGAAAAAGATAATTTTAACAAAAGAAGAAATATTTAAAATAGAAAGAGAAACAGAAGAAAAATATGGAATTAAACCCCTTATTCTTATGGAAAATGCGGGAAGAGAAAGTTTCTATGAAATCAAAAAAAAAATAAAAAATTGGAAAAACAAAAATTTTCTTATTTTCTGTGGCAAGGGAAATAATGGAGGAGATGGTTTTGTTCTTGCAAGATATTTATTTAATGATGGAGCAGTGGTAAAAGTTTATTATTTCGGACAGCCAGAAGAATTTACAGGGATTTCTTTTTTAAATTTTGAAATATTAAAAAGGTTAAAAATTGACATTTTTTCTATAAATGATTTAAAATTAAAAGATATAAAGTTAGAAAGGAAAGATATAGTGGTGGATGCAATTTTAGGGATAGGTATAAAAGGAGAAATAGAGGGAAAAATGAAAGAAATTATAGATTATATAAATAAAAACTCCTCCTTTACAATTTCAATTGATATCCCTTCAGGACTTGATGCAGATACAGGTGATATTCATGGGATATGCGTAAAAAGCGATTTTACAATAAGTATGGGTTTTTTAAAGAAGGGATTTTTTATTAATAAAGGACCTGAATATACAGGTGAAATAAAAGTTGTAGATATTGGTTTCCCAAGGTGTTATTATGAAAAGAAATAATCTTTTCAAAATTTTTGGTATATGGTTAATAATGAGTTTATTTTTATCAGGTGAAAATCCATCAACAATTCTATTTGGAACAAAATCAAAAAAAATTGAATTTATCAAAAAAATCCTTACATCTAAAGATAAAGTTTATATTAAAGAAATCGCCTCTCTTCTTGAAGATGAGGATAAGGAAATTAGAAATTTGGCATCCTATACACTTTATGAAATTGGAGATTCTACCTGTATTGATTACTACAAAAAAGCACTTATAGACTCTTACTGGCAGGTGAGATTATATGGAATTAAAGGACTTGTCAAATTTGGAGAAGGAGATATTCTTAAAGATTTAATCAAATCTCTTAATGATCCTTACTGGCAAGTAAGATATTATAGTGCAGTAGGAATAGGAAAATATGGAGATGAAAGTTCAGTCAAGATTCTTATACCTTATCTTAAAGATACCAATATCAAAGTAAAAGAAGCAATATTAATCTCATTGAAAAAGTTAATGTGGAAGAATATTGCAAGGGTTAATTTTAAATCATTAAGTGAGAGTGAACTCAAACCTGTTTTTGATTGCTTTAATAGTGAAGATCATATTAAACTATTAACAATTTCTTTATTTGAGAGTGCAAACGATAAAAGATGCATTCCATACCTGGTTGAATTATTAAAAGACCAAAATGATGAAATAAAAATTAAAGCACTGTGGGCACTTGAAACCTTTAAAAGTTCAAATATAGAAGAAATAGAAAGTTTATTAAATGAACCATCTGTAAAAGTAAAAGTTGAAAGTATAAAAACTATTGTAAGATTAAAAGGTGAAGAAGGAATAGAGGGTTTAATAAATGGATTAAATGATGAAAGTGAAACTGTTAGAATATATTCTTTATGGGCATTAGAAAAATTTAAAAATCCTCTCTCATATCCTTCAATAGTCAAATGTCTTTCTGACAAATCTATAAAGGTTAAAGAAGAGGCAATAAGTTTAATTGAAAGGTTGAAAGATCCACTGTTTATTCCAATTTTAGAAAAATTTATAGAAGACAAAGATACAGATATTGAATCTAAAAAACTTGGAATAGTTGAAATTGGTAAAATAGGAAATTTAAATTTAGGAGAAGCAAAAAATATTCTAAAAAGATATTTAAAGCATCCTAATAATGAAATAAGATATTCTGCTATTGAAGGATTTTCTTATCTTGATAAATTTGACGATTATTATATAAAAACTCTTGTTTATATGGAAAATAATGACCCTGATTTGAGAATAAGAAAGGCAAGTTCAAGATATTTAAATGAGATAGTAAATGAATTTATTGGTAAAATTGACAGTTTTAAGGAGGAAGAAAGAAATTTCATAATTGAAAAAATAGATAATCTTATTGGGAGTAAAGAAATAAATAGGTTGTTGTTAAAAATGTTTTCAAGTAAATATCCAGAAATAAGAGAAAAGGTAATAAAGGTTTTAAAAGAAAAACCTGATAAATTATTTGTTAAAAATGTTAAGGACTTGATAAAAGGACCTGATATAGAAATAAAAAAATTATGTGCCATTGTTCTTGGTGAAATGAAAGATATAAGTTCTATAAATATTCTTAAAGAAGGTTTGGCTCATTTTGACTCTGAATATCAGATTATATGCGCTCATGCACTTAGTAAAATGGGGAGAGAAGATGGAATAAATATAATTTTGAAAAATGTAGATAGTGAAAATTTAAATTATCAAAGATTGGCTATTGAAGGGCTTGTTTATTTAGATAAAATAAAATATTCCTCAATACTTCTACGAAAACTTTCTGAGGCTGAACTTGATATTAAACTTATTTCCGCGTGGGGTCTGGCAAGAATAGGTAATTTAACTGGATTAGAACTACTGGTAAGATTATCAGAAGTTAATATAGAACCTTTAAGAACAATAGCAAATCAATACTTAAAAGATACCAAAATTCCTTTAAGTTTGAGAGCAAAAATTCCTTCTATAAGAGAAGAAATATATAAAAGTAAAATCGGAATTCAAGAAGTTAAACCCAAAATAATTTATTCATATAAAACTGACCTACCTGTAGAACTGGATGGTAAAGATAAGGAAGGTATATGGAAAATGATAGAAAGTTCAGGTGGTTTTATAATGATTGAAGATGAAAGAGTTCCATTAGATATCCAAACTAAAGTTGCGAGTGTTTATGATAAAGAAAATATTTACTTTTTATTTATATGTGAAAACCCACAAAGAGGTTCAATAAACTATGACTCAAGAGATTTCATAACTATTTCTATCAATCCCAAAAATTCATTTAACGAATGGTATCAATTTGTATTTCATCCACTTTTAGATACTAAATATAACTATGTTTGGAAATTTTATAAAAGTGCGGAAGAACCTGAAAAATTCTGGGTTTCAAACTGGAAGGTTTCTACAGATGTAAGTAGTCCAGGACCCGTAAGAAGATGGATTGCTGAAGTTTCTATCCCTCTTAAAGATATAAAAATAGAAAAAATTGAAAAAGGAATTATTTGGAGTATAAATTTTCAAAGAGAAATTGACAATTACATCACTTCTACATGGACTGGAAGAATAGATATTCCAGCACAGTTTGGAGTTATTATTTTTAAGGAGAAGCCATGAAAAAAATAATTTTTATTTTTCTATCAATTTTAGTTTTTAAAGGATTTGCAGCAGAATGGTTTGATAAAAATAAAGAACTTTCAGTAGTTTTCTCAAAAGATGTATGGAAATATATTGAAAGAGCAAATTATTTCTCAAATAAAGAAGATAGCAAAAATGCTGATTTGTATTTAAAAAAGGCAAAAGAGAAAACAGAAAACTGTGAACCTTTTACTCCCACTAACTGGCCTTCTGGCTGGCCAAGGGATAAAGAAAGTTTGAAATATTTAAAATATGCTACTCCCACAGCATTTATATACAGAATCATAGGAGATTTCTGTCTTGATAATGGTTATTTTAAAGAAGCAATAAAATATTTTGAAATGTATATAAATAGGTCTGTAATTCCGGATGCGAATTATTATATAAAACTTGCAAATCTTTATGAGAAAGAAGGAATGAATGCCCAGGCTTTGAATTTATATAAAGAAATAGGTAAATTTATTGAAAGTAAAAATTACTGGGGAAAAGATTACTCATCGGAGTTTATTGATAAGAAAATAAAGGAGATAAATTTAAAATTTAAAAAAAATAGAATTTTGGTTTTAACACCAATATATATCGGTATCCCTTCTGGTATTCAATCAGAATTTTTTGAGTTTTTTTTAAATGAGATTAAAAACATAAAAAACTTGATTATTATACCGAGAAATGATTTTGAAAAAGTTTTAAATGAACAGAAATTTATTGAAAAAGATATAGAAGATGAAGAACTATCAATTGCAGGAAAAATTTTAAATGCTGATTACGTGCTTAAACCATCCTTAACCAAAATTGCCGATACATATATTTTGAATGTGGATGTTTTTTCTGTAAATAAAAAGAAATGGTTTGAAAATTATGAGTATAAGATAGACGATATAAGATATGTTCCAAACCTTATAAAAAGATTTACAGCAAATTTTCAGGGTTTGGATATCCCTTCATATTTATATTTGCCTGAAACAAAATTTCTCTGGAGTTATGAAACAGATAGTTTAATAACAGATTTAAAAATTTCAAAAAATGGGGAAAAAATTTTATTAGGATGTGAATCAGGAACTGTATATTTGCTTAATAATAAAGGAAGAATATTAAAAACTTTGAAAATGCCTGAAAAAATAGTAAATCTTTCAATTGCTCCCACAGGTGATTATTTTTCATTCTTTACCCTTGAAGGGAAATTATATTTTCTTTCAGAAAAAGGAAAAATTTTATGGTCAAATAAAACAGGAAATTTAGGAAGAGGAATTGGAATATCAGAAAATGGAAAATTTATTATTGCAGGAGTTGATAAAACAGTGTTTTATATGAACATGAATGGAGAAATATTCTGGGATGCGAACTTGCCGGATTTAATTTCATATGCAAATATAACAGAAGAGGGAGATATGGTATTTATAGGAACAGAGAAAGGAGGTTTATATTGTTATAGAGATGATGGTAATTTAAACTGGAAAAAAGATGTTAGAGAAAAAATTATAAATATAGCAAATGAAGGGAATTATGTTTGTATAGAAACAGAAAAGGGAAGAGTATATATTTTTGACTTAAAAGGGAATGAAATTAAAAATTTTAAGAGCGAGGAAGAGATTGACTTTAATATATTTACTCCTGAAATACTTAATTTAATCTCTGGTAAGAAAGGAAATTATCTTTATTTTCTCTCATACGATAAAAAAAGTTTATGGAAATATACCTTAAAAGAAAAAATTTCTTTCATTTCATCCCTTCCAGATGGTACACTTGTTTTTTCTGCTGAAGGAAAAAACTTATTTGTATTTTCTATAATCTGGAGATAACTTTTATTCTGAAGTTATTCTTAAAACCGAAGGTAATTTTTTTTCAAGATAATATTTACTCTCTTCATACCCATCACTATAAGGATAAAAAATAACTACTTGTAAAAATGCCTGTTTTGCTTTTTCATAATCACCGGTTTCAAAACAAATTTTTCCAAACTCAAAAAGTGCATTATCTGCAAGTTTACTAAATGGATAATTCAAAATAAAATTTTTATATGCAATTAAGGCGTATTCTTTTTCTCCCTGTTTATTAAGAGATTCAGCAATTTCATACTGTATCTTTTCTGGAAGACATAAATTCGGATAATTTTTAATTCCATTTATATAAATTTTTGTTGCAAGAACTCTATCTTCATAAATTGTATCAATAATTTTCTTTTTCAAATTTTCCATATCTGAAATTTGTTCAATTGTATAAGATGGCTTTTTTATTTCTCCAAGAATCTGTAATAACATATTCCTTCCAAGTTTAACATTTTCTCTATATTTTGCCTCTCTATAAAGTTTCCAACCAAGCCCAATAACTAATCCAAATAAAAAACCACCAAAATGTGCTGCATATGCGACCTGTGATTGAACATTATAAAAAGAAACAAGAAATGTATTTAAACCCTGCATAAAAAACCAGAAAAAAAGCCATATATAAGAATATATTTCAAATTCTCCTGCTCTTATAAGCCAGAAAAATGCGATGAGATATTTAAAAGTTATTCTACTTTTTGGAAATAAAACTGCATATGCACCAAGAATTCCAGAAATCGCACCAGAGGCACCAATAACAGGTATATTTCTAAACTTATCTGGTATAAGTTGATAATACAGAATTGAAGCAAAAATACCGGATAATAAATAAAAAATTAAAAAATTAATTCTTCCCCATCTATCTTCAATATTATCTCCTAATAGCCATAGATACCACATATTAAAACCAAGATGAAAAATACTTCCATGAAGAAACATTGAAGTTATAATATTTTTGAATGAAAAATTTTCAGGGATAAACCCTAATTTTAAAACAATCTGCTGATAATCATGCCTAAAACCAAAAATAAAAAAAACAAGACAGTTTATAAAAATTATCAATGTTACTACAATTGGAAACCTTTTAACACCATATTCATCACGGACAGGGAATGTAAAAAACATTTAATTTAAAGTTTAAAAAGCCCTTTAAACCCAAGAAATGCTAAACTCATAAGTGCTGCAAGAATAAAAGCAATGGGAACCCCTTTAAAAATTTCTGGAACAGGAGCAATTTCAATTTCTTCTCTTATTGCAGCAAAAGTTATTATAACAAAACAATACCCACCGGATATTCCGAAAGAAAAAGCAATATTCTGAATAAAAGAAAGTTTATAGTCAATTCCAAGAAAAGCACTTGCTAAAATTGCACAATTCGTTGTAATTAAAGGTAAATAAATCCCAAATGCACGATAAAGAGTTGGCAATTTTTTTCTTATAATCATTTCTTCAAACTGAACAAATGAAGCAATTGTTAAAATAAATGCAGTTGTTCTTAAATATTCAAGGTGAAATGGAAGAAGTAAAAAATTATAAACAGCCCAACTTAAACTGCATGCCATAACTGTAACAAAAACAACAGCAATTCCCATTCCAATAGATGATTTTATATTCGTAGAAATTCCAATGAAAGAGCATAATCCCAGAAATCTTATAAGAAGGATATTATTAATTAAAAAAGCAGAAAGAAATATAAAAAATAAATTTGTTTCATTCAGCATCTTTTTTTCCTTTTTTCAATTTTTTGCTTTAAAGCAATTAAAATCCCAATTACAAAAAAGGCCCCTGGTGGCATAATCATAATTAAAAAAGGATTATAATTTGTCCCCAAAATATTTTTCCCCATAAAAGTTCCATTTCCTATTATCTCTCTTGTAGATGCAATCACAAAAATTATTAAAGTAAAACCTATTCCCATACCAAGTCCATCAAGAATTGAATTTAAAACATTATTTTTTGAAGCAAAACCTTCCGCTCTTCCCAGTATTATACAGTTTACAACAATTAAAGGAAGATAAACACCAAGATTTTTATGTATTTGAGGAGAATAAGCAGCAAGAGTATAATCAGTAATTGTAACGAAAGTAGCAATGACGACTATATAAACTGGAATTCTAACATGTGAAGGAACTATTTTTCTTATAAGAGATATAACAAAGTTTGAACCAGTTAAAACAAAAATTACAGCAATACCCATACCAAGCGCATCTCTTACTGAACCACTTACAGCAAGAAGAGGGCATAAACCAAGCATAATAAAAAGAATTGGATTTTCTCTCCATATACCATTTAAAAAAACTTTAAAATCAATTAACTTATTTCTCATTTTCAATCTTTTCCAATAGTTTTCTAACACCATCAACCACTGCTCTTGAAGAAATTGTTGCTCCTGTAATCGCATCTATTTTTCCGTCTGTTTTATCTTTTTTTAAATAAATCTCTTCTTTTGTTTTTCCAATAAATTGATTTAAAAAATTGGCAGTTGTTATTTTTGCCCCAAGTCCTGGTGTTTCATTATGTTCTATTATTTTTAAACCTTTTATTTTCTTATCATTATCAATTCCAACCTTCAAGTATATATATCCTCCATACCCCATAGTTTTAATTTCAAATATTTTACCTATTTCTTCTCCATTTGAATTTAAAACAGAAATATATTTAATCCCTTTTATTTCTTTTTCTTCAAACTTTTCTCCTTCAGGAAAAATTTCCTTATTTAATTTTTCTCCCTCAATCTTTTTAATCTCTTCAATCTTTGGTTTTGTTGTTTTATAAACCTGCGCAAGAAGATATCCAGATAACCCAGTTATAAATGTAATTACAATTATTCCAATAAAAATTTCTTTTTTACTCATTTTTTACTTCCAAATTTTTTTGGTAAAGTATATCTATTTATTAATGGAACAAGCATATTCATAAATAATATTGAATAACAAACCCCTTCTGGATAACTTCCCCATTTTCTTATTAAAAATGTTATAATTCCACATCCTATCCCAAATATTATTTTACCCTTTCTTGTGATTGGAGAGGTAACATAATCAGTTGCCATAAAAAAAGCACCAATAATAAGCCCTCCAGACATTATTTGATAAAGCATATTCTGTTTAAAAATTAAAGATAAAATTGCAACTGTCAAAATATATGAAAATGGAATATGCCATGTTATTACTCTTTTTAAGAGCAAAAATATACCTCCAATAAGTAATAAAATTGTGCTTGTTTCTCCTATACACCCAGACCTTGCTCCAATAAACATCTGCCATAATGAAGGTAATGACTGACTTATTTTCTCTTTCATTATAAATAATGGAGTAGGGGAGGTTATAGCATCCACTCTATAATCAAGAACATTTATAAATTTTGTCATTTCAACTGGATAGGAAGCAAGTAAAATTGCTCTTGCAGTTAAAGCAGGATTGAAAATATTAAATCCAATCCCTCCAAATAATTCCTTTACAAGGAAAATTGCAAGAAAACCTCCAATAGCAACAATCCATAGAGGAATCCTTGGTGGTAAAACAAAAGCAAATAATATTCCAGTAACAACTGCACTTCCATCATATATCCTTACATCCTTTCTCATTAAAATCTGGAATAGAAATTCGCTTAAAATACAAGAAATTATTGAAACAAAAATTACCTTTAAAACATAAAAACCGAAAAAGTATACACTCCCAATCATTGCTGGTATTAAAGAGATAATTACATAAAGCATTATTTTTGAAGTTGTTTCAGAACTATGTATATGTGGAGAAGAATAAATTTTACATAAATTATTTTTCATTTTTTCCTCAATTTAAATTTTGCACATTTTATAAAATCAACAAGTGGTCTTTTTGCTGGGCAGATATAACTGCAACAACCACATTCAATACAATCAAAAACATTCAAATTTTCACACTTATCAAACCTTCCAAATTCAGCATATCTTCCTATTTCACTTGGCAGTAAAAACATAGGACATACTTCAATACATTTACCACATCTTATGCATGGTTGTATTTCTTCGGGTAAATCTTCTTCTGGCAACAAAATAAGTCCTGTAGTTCCTTTAATTACAGGTGTTTCCAAGTCATATATTTGAATTCCCATCATAGGTCCACCTGTCACCAATTTTCTTCCATATTTTAATTCACCATTACAATAACTTAAAATCTTAGAAATAGGTGTTCCAATTTTCACCTTTAAATTTTTTGGTGTCCCAACAAGTCCCGTACATGTTAAAACCCTTTCTGTTAAAGGAATACCATTACATACAGCACGCTTTATTGCCAAAACTGTTTGAACATTAAATACAATACATCCAACATCAATTGGTAACCCTCCGGATGGTACTTCTCTATTTAAAATTGATTTTATAAGATGTTTTTCACTTCCCTGAGGATATTTGGTAGGCAAAATTTTTATTTCAATTTCAACATATATTTTCAAATTTTTTATAGAATTATTCAAAACAGGTATAAGGTCAATTTTATTGCTTTCTATTCCGATAAATGCTTTTTTTACATTTGTTGCCTTACATATTATTTGAATTCCTTCAATTACTTCATCTATGCATTCTTTTAAAATTCTGTAATCACATGTTAAAAATGGCTCACATTCACATCCATTTATAATTACAAAATCTGCTTTTTTACCAGGGGGAACAGTCAATTTTACATGTGTTGGAAAAGCAGCACCTCCAAGCCCAACAATTCCACTTTCTCTTACAATATCTATAATTTCTTCTGAAGATAATGCAAGCCAATTCCTTTCTTTTTTTTCTATACTTTTCCTTTCTCCATCACTCTCAATTATAACACTTAATGATTTTCTTCCTGTTGGTAAATCCCATGGAATAATATCAATAACTTTTCCAGAGACAGATGAATGAATATATGAACTTATAAAACCAGTAATTTCTCCAATAATTTGTCCTTCAACTACATAATCACCTTTTTTTACAACTGGTTTTGCAGGAGAACCTGTATGTTGAGACAGAGGAATTATAACTTTTTCAGGATATTCAAATTCTTCAATTGGTTCATTCTTACTTAAACTTTTAAAGTCCAGTAGTTTAATCCCTCCTTTAAACATTTTATGCTCCAAATTTACCAAGTTTTAAAGAACAGGCAAGTAAGATATACATAAGATTTTTTGAATATATATTTCCTAAAATTCCTTTTGAACAATCCCTTTCAGTAAATCTTTCAACCTTATCTGGTAATGTATTTGGAGAAACAACAACAACTGGAACAGGATGCCATGAATGACTTTTTAATACTGATGGAGTAGAGTGGTCTCCTGTTATTGCTATTGCTTCAAATTTCATATTTTTTATCGGTTCTATTTTTCTATCAATTTCTTCAAGTATTTTAACCTTACCTTCAAAATTTCCATCTTCTCCAAAACTGTCTGTTTTTTTAATATGTAGAAAGAAGAAATCGTAATCATTATAGATATTTTTTAATGTTTCAATTTCATCTTCAATTTTTTCTCCACATTCTACTACCTCCATTCCAACAAGTTTTGATATTCCTTTATACATTGGATATGTTGCAATACAGCATGGTTTTAATTTATATCTTTCTTGGAATGTCTGAATATCTGGATATGTTGAAAAGCCCCTTAATAATAAACATTTTGCTTTTGAATTTAAATTTTTCAATAATGAAATAACTCTTTCCTCAAATTCATTTAAAACTTCTGCTGTAAATTTCCCTTTTTCACTTAGTGGGTCAATATTTTTTAAAGTTAATCCCTCTTTTCCTGGGTCATTTTCGGTAACATCACATGAAAGATTTTCTCCTGAAAGTATTATTGCACATCTATGTTCCTTAACCGTTTTTATTTTTATTTTTACACCTTTTATCTCTTTTATATTTTCAGAAATCAAATTAACAATCTTTTCATTTTCTTCTGTTGGTATTCTTCCTGCTCTTCTATCTAAAACTATTCTATTTTCATCAATTGTTGCAAAATTTCCTCTTATGGCGATTTCACCTTTTTTAACTTCAAGCCCTATTCCAAGACATTCAAGTATCCCTCTTCCTATTTGAATTTCAATAGGGTCATATCCAAAAAGTGCAATATGTCCGGGTCCACTTCCAGGGGTTATACCAGGTAGAACCGGTGTTAGGAGACCACAGGAACCTATTTTTGCGAAATAATCAAGATTAGGAATATTTGCTGTTTCAAGTTCTGTTTTACCTGTTTTGGGATCAGGAAGTCCTCCAAGTCCATCAATAACAAGAAGCAATATTTTTTTATCATTTTTCTGTATAATCTCTGGAAGTATTCTTTCATAATTCATATTAACCCCTTTTAAGTAAAAAACCTTGCGATAAAACTTTTCTTCATCTTCACTGCTTTATATGGACACACTTCAAAACAACAAAAACATAATATACACTTTTTTCTATTAAATTTCAAGTCATTTGAAATTGCCTTTACAGGACAAACATTAAAACATGCATAACATCTTTTACATTTTTTCTCATCAATATAAGGAATAATCTTGAAAACTTTTGAAAGAGGGATTAAAAATTTTGAAAAAAATCTGTTTTTTATAAAAAAATACTTTTTTGTGGATGGCAGTTGAAAGTTTTTTATTTCTTCAAAATCACCAATAATTTCAACATCTTCAAATTCATATCTTTCTTTATAAATCTTCATAAAATCAACTTTTTCTGGCTCTATTCCAATCAATTTACAGCAAGCATAATCAACATAAACCGGCTTTTCACCAACTATTATATATTCAATTTTTCTCAATTTACCAGAAGATGGTCCATCTCCTTCCATTCCAATTATTCCATCAACAACAGTCAAAAAAATTTTTTCTTCAATTTTTTTGTAAAATTCAACAAGAAAATAGGAAAAATCATAAGGATTTATAAACTTACTGTGAAGGATACTTTTTGTAATTCCTGGGATTAAACCATAAAGATTTTTAATTCCAAGAGTTAAAGTTGTCAAATTATGTGTTTTAAATTTTGGAACATTAATTATTGAAAATTCATCTATTAAAGAAGTTATTGGGATTTTATAGATTTTATTTTTAATAACAATTTCTAAAGGTATAGAACTTTCAAATTTTTTTAAAGGAACATTATATTTTTCTGCTATTTCTTTATATCCACACTTTTGCCAGTATTCCTCAATTGGTTTTTCAATATTTGCAGGACTATCTCCTATAATAATTTTTTTATCTTTAAAAATTCTAATAAGAGAAGAAATAATAGATGGATGAGTTGTCACACCTTCTTCAGGTCTTCTTGCAGATAGCATATTTGGTTTTATAAGTATTTTTTCAGGGATATTTTTAAATTCAAGTAAATCAACTGCCTTTTTCAATCTCTCATAAATCAAATCTTGGCTATAACTTTCACACTTCAAAACAAATATTTTATTTTTCATTTTTCAAAATTTATATCACATTTTTTTAAAAAACAAAAATCTAAATTTTTGCCTTTTTAGATCCTTCCTACAAAATTCCAAAAGGGTTGATTTCTTTTAAAAATTTACGATATAATAAACCATAAGAGATGATTATTGGAGTATTTTAAAAATGAGATTAAAGAGGGAGGAAAAATGAAAGGGGGAGAATTTTAAAAATGAGGTTAAAGGAGCATTTGGACATTTTATGTAATAAAATAGTAGAAAGACACTTAGGTTCAGAAGGAGAAAAGCAGACACAGAAGTATATTGAAGAGGAGTTTAAAGAAATAGGATATGAAGTTTTAAGAGAAGATTTTACTGCACCATGCTGGAATTATGGAAAATATTTTTTAAAAACTGAAAACATTGATTTTCCTTGTTTTCCATGCTTTTACTCAAATTCTTGTGATATAAAAGGGCAACCTATAATAATAAATTCTAAATATATTGAAAATTATAAAGAGAAAATAAAAGGCAAAATCTGTATTATTTTTGAAGAGATTGGAGATGTAAATGAAGCAGGTAAGATTGCTAAAATACTTGAAGATTATGGAGCAGGTGCTTTAATTATTGTAAGTCCTTATGAAAATACATATTCAACAAAAATAGTAAGAAATCCTGATTTAAAAAAGTTAGGTGTAATAACAGTAAGCAAAGATACTGCAAAAGAAATAATCAAAAATATTAAAAATGTTTTCCACCTGAAAATAGAAGGAAAAAATTTTATTTCAAATTCCTGCAATATAGTTGCAAAATATAAAGGAAAGACAGATAAAAAAATTGTTATTGGTGCTCACTATGATACTCCACCTGGTTGTCCTGGTGCATGGGATAATGCAACAGGTGTTTCTATTTTAATTGAACTTGCAAGATATTTAAAGGACAAAAATGTAAAATATTCAATTGATTTTGTTGCTTTTGGTGGAGAAGAATATGGAGGACTTGGTTATGGGATTGGTGGATATGAATATTTTAAAAAGCATAAAAAAGAAGATATTTTATGGATGACATGTCTTGATTCAATTGGTGTATATTTAGGAGAGGTAAAGTGTTATATTGGTAAATCAAATTATATAAAAGGAATTTTAAGGGACATACTTTCTAAATTTAATATTGAAGTGAAGGACTATAGAAAGGGAAGTGATAATAATATTTTCAACGACAATAACATTCCAAATATTTGGTTTACTGACTGGGACGAGAAAACTTCAAAGTATTACCACATTCATTCTCCAAAGGATAATCTTGATATAATAGACCTTGAAAAACTTAATAGAATTTCTGAAATAATATTTTTTACAATTGAAAAATTATTGAAAATAGAGATTGAAAGAGAAAAACAGAGATTAAAATTTATGCGAATGAGAAAAAATGATTTTAAAGAAGTAAAAAACATTGTTAGAAAAATATGGACAATGGGAGTTGATAAGTTAAGAGAGGAAACATATGGGATAATTGGAAATAAAAGTTGGGATGAATGGGTATGGAAAAGTGTAAAAGAATATTTAAAGGAGAAAAATACAAAAAAATTTGTTACAAAAATAAATGGGAAAATTGTTGGTTTTTGCTCATATAGAATAGATAAAATTAAAAAAATAGGAACTGTTGGATATAATGGAGTATTGCCTGAATATAGCGGATTGGGAATAGGAACATATCAGATTAATAAAATACTTGAATTAATGAAAAAAGAAGGTATGGAAATAGCAGAGGTTTTGACTGGATTAAATGAGGGACATGCACCGGCAAGAAGAATGTATGAGAAAGCAGGTTTTAAAGAGTTTTTTAAATCGGTTTTATATACAAAAAAACTTTGAAGAATAAAAAATTTCCCCTCATTTATTCCTCATCTGATTGTTATTTTTCATACTGGGAAGATTCAATTAAAGTAGAACTTGAAAAACCAAATTCTTTTGCTTTTTTTGTTTTCCAATAAAAAATTTTGTGTTAAAATTTGGAAATAAAGGGAGAAGTTATGTTGTCAAAATATGAAATTCACAAAAAAAATATACTCAATAAGATTTATGAAAAAGAAAAAATATCAAGAAAAGATTTACATGAATTGCTTGATTTAAGATTTGCAACAATTACAAAAATAGTTAAAGAATTAATCAAAGAGGGAATAATAAAAGAAACAGGAAAAAAGAGAAAAAAAGAAGTTGGTAGACCCCACTCATTACTGAAAATTATTCCTGATAGTAGATTCTTTATTGGCTGTGAATTAAGTCCAGAAAAAATAACTGGTGTAATTTTGAATTTTAAAGGGGAAATAATTATAAATAATAAAACTAATATTGACAAAAAAGATACAAAAAAAGGAATACTGAAAAAAATAGTTAGTTTGTTAGAAAATATAATTACAAAAAGTAAGATTGAAAAGAAAGAAATATGTGGAATTGGTTTTGTTGACCCAGGGATAGTTGATGTAAAAAAAGGGATTTCTGTTTTTTCTTCAATTTTACCGCAGTGGAAAAATGTAGAGACAAAAAAATATATTGAAGAAAAACTGAATATAAAAACATTTATTATTGGAAGTTCTCAGGCAAAAGTTTTAAGCGAAAAGTTTTTTGGCGAGGGTAAAGATAGTAAAAATTTTATTTTTGTTGAATTTGGCGATGGTATTGCATGCGGGATAATGAGTGAAGGGAAAATAATTCATGGATTAGGAGGAGTTGCAGGAGAATTTGGACATATAAAAATTTATGATAGAAAAGAAATCTGTAACTGTGGAAAAATTGGCTGTTTAGAAGCAATAGCAAGTATTCCTGCAATAGAAAAAAAAGTAATGAAGACCACAGGAAAAAAATTAAATATAAACGAAATCATTTATGAATATGAAAAAAATAATCTTGAAATAAAAAGAACTATTGACGATGTTTTTGAAATTTTTGCCTTATCAATTTCAAATTTGATAAATCTTTTAAATCCTGAACTTGTAATACTTGATAAAAATTTTTTACTTTTTGAAAAATTTCTTGATGTATTTATTAAAAAAATAAAAATAAATATGGTCTATGAATATTCTATAAAATTTAAAATTTCCAATTTTAAAGAAAACATTGGTGCTATTGGAGGAGCATGTCTTTCCCTCAGTAAATTTCTTGGACTTGACATCTAAAATTTTTTGAGGTATTATTTACAAAAAAGTAAAAAATTAAAAAAAGGAGGGGAATATGGAAAAGAAAAAAGTATCTGATTTCAGGTATGATACAGGACCTGCAAGAATTCCATGGAGTGCAGTTGGAGAAAAAGTAAAATTGGAAGATATAGTTGAGATTATAAAATTTCTTGTTCCAGCAAAGGGGAAAAATTATAAAAAGCAGTTAGATAGAGTTAAGAAAGAATTAAAAAAACTTATAGAGAGCAGCGATTTAGCAGGGAAATTAACTCTTGGTCAAAAAGTTTCTCAACTTGAAGAAGAAGTTAAAAAATTTCTTGGCTGTAAATATGCTGTTTTTTTAACAAATGCAACTGCTGGTTTTGAAATAAGTTATAAATTTGCTGGATTAAAACCAGGCGATGAAGTTATAGCACCTGCAATTACATTTATTGCTACTATTTTATATCCCCTTGCTATAGGTGCAAAAGTTGTTCTCGCTGATATTGACCCTAAAACATTAAACATGGACCCTGAAGATGTTGCAAGAAAAGTGACAAAAAAAACAAAAGTTATAGTTCCTGTTCATATTGGGGGTTATCCATGTGATATGGACCCAATAATGGACATAGCAAAAAAATTTGATATTGTTGTTCTTGAAGATGCAGCACATGCTTTTGGAGCAGAATATAATGGAAAAAAGATAGGAACTATTGGACATTTTGGTGCCTTTAGTTTTCATGAAGTAAAAAATATAACATCTCTTGGAGAGGGAGGAATTCTTGTAACCAACGAGGAAATAGGGAAAGATTTTCCAAAAGCAAGATTTGTAGGACTTGATATTTCAAATCCTATCCCATTATGGCTTTATGATGTTGTCGCTTTAAAATGGAAAGGTGATTATTTTGCTCCTGGGAATCATTCAGCAACAGAAATTCAGGCAGTTGCTTTACTTTCTCAGATGAAGAGAATAAATAAAATTATTGAAAAAAGAAGGAAAGCAGCAGAATATCTAAATGCAAGATTTAAAGATGTAAGAGGGATTATAACTCCACCCCTTGATGATAAAAAAATAAAGTCAACACATCACCTATATCTTTTCCAGGTAGACCCAAATCAATTAAATGGAGATATTCAAAATGTAAAAGAAAAGATGAAAGAAAAAGGTATAACCCAAATTCCTCATTTTGCTCCTTTATATAGATTTTCAATTATGAAACAACTTGGATATGACACAGAAAAAATAAAAGAAACATGTCCTAATGCAGAAGAGGTCTTTTTACACAGGTTTACACATTTACCTTTATATGATTTCAAAAAAGAAGACCTGAAATATATGGCTGATTCAGTTATTGAGATTATAAAAGGAATGCAAAAATGATTATAGGTATCCCAAAGGAAATAAAAGAAGAAGAATACAGAGTTGGAATTTTACCAAAAACAGTAAAAAAACTTGTTAAAAAAGGTCATAAAGTCCTTGTTGAAAAAAATGCAGGGATAGGAGCAGGTATAAAAGACCAGGATTATGAAAAAGAAGGTGCTGAAATTGTTGAAGACCATTCTTATATCTTTAAAAATTCAGAATTGATAATTAAAGTCAAAGAACCATTGCCTCCAGAATATGATTTATTAAATGAAGGACAGATTATTTTTACATTCTTTCATTTTTCTTCAAATAAAGAAATGACTAAAAAATTGATTGAAAAAAAGGTAACTTGTTTTGCCTATGAACTTGTAGAAGAAAATGGAGAACTTATTATTTTAAAACCTATGAGTGAAATTGCTGGAAAGTTAAGTATTCAGGAAGGTATGAAGTATCTTGAAAAAGAATATGGGGGGAAAGGAGTTCTTTTATCAGGAGCAGAAGGGGTAAAAAAAGGAAAAGTTGTTATTCTTGGAGGAGGAACAGTTGGATATAATGCAGCAAAAATTGCATATTCTTTAGGTGCAGAGGTTACAATTCTTGAAATAAATGAAAAAAAGATGAAATTTTTAAAAAGAGAATTCCCTTCTGCAAAGGTTCTTTATTCAAATGGGAGAAATATAAAAAATTCAATAAAAAAAGCAGATTTAATTATTGGAGCGGTTTTAATACCTGGCAGAAGACCCCCAATTCTTATAAAAAAAGAAGATTTAAAATTGATGGAAAATGGAACAGTAATGGTTGATGTTTCAATAGATGAAGGTGGTGTTTTTGAAACAAGTCGGCCTACAACTCATAAAGAACCGATTTATATTTATGAGGGAATTATACATTATTGTGTTCCTAATATACCTGGAGTTGTTCCAAAAACTTCAACTTTTGCTTTATGTAATATCACAGAAAAATATGTCTTAAAACTCGCAGATAAAGGATTGGATTCCATTAAGACTTCTCATGGATTAAAAACTGGTCTTTCTATAAAAAACGGAGATATTGTTAACCCAAAATTGAATTTTGTTTTTTAATTTAAGGTATTAGCTAAATATATCTTTTCACCTTCCCTGCCTTGGTTTCTTTATTTTGTCTCAGTGGGCCGTGCAGGACTTGAACCTGCAACCTACGGATTAAGAGTCCGCCGCTCTGCCAGTTGAGCCAACGGCCCAGAAAATTGCGCCTGGCGCGACTTGAACGCGCAACCCTCTGCTTAGAAGGCAGATGCTCTATCCTGTTGAGCTACAGGCGCTTATTTAATAATTTATTATATCACTTTTATCAAAAATAAGTCAATACAACAATTTACATTTTATTTGACATAAATTTTGAACTTTGGTATAATTTAAAAGTTATGGGAAGAAAAAGACAAGGTAATGGCAGAGATTCAAATCCTAAATACAGAGGAGTGAAAGTTTTTGAGGGACAGATTGTAAAGGCAGGAAATATTATTGTCAGACAGAAAGGAAGTAAAATAATTCCCGGAAGTGGATGCGGAATTGGAAGAGATTACACAATTTATAGTTTAGTCAATGGAATTGTTGAATATACTGAAAGAGGAAATAAAAAGGTTGTTAATGTCAGGCCTCTTTAATAAAAATGATAACTTTTTCCATTGATATAGAGGATATAGAAAACTTCAAAAATCCTGCCAGAATCTGTGATTTTTTATCTATTAATGAAAGAAAAAATAAAAACTTAATTTCTCTCCTTGGAAAAATAGCAGCAAAAAAAGCATTTTTTAAAATTCTGGATATTGAAGAGGACTTTAAAAAAATAGAAATAAAAAATTCTGCTTCTGGAAAACCATCTATTAAAATAAAAGATGAAGATTTGAAGAAAAAACTCAAAAATAAAAAAATCAAAATTTCAATTTCTCATACAAAAAATCTGGCAATTGCTATATGTTTAATCTATGAATGAAAATATTAAATTTCTGAAAAAAAGAAAAAGAGATACACATAAAGGTGATTATGGACATCTTTTCATTATAGGAGGGAGTCCTGGATTAACTGGTGCTGTTTGTCTTGCTGGACTTTCTGCTTTAAGAAGTGGTTGTGGTCTTGTTACAATTGGGATACCTGAAGGATTAAATCACATAATAGAAATTAAACTTACAGAAGTTATGAGTTTACCTTTGCCTGAAACAGAAGACCATTTTTTTTCTCCTGATGCTTTTGAAAAAACAATTGAATTTATTGAAAAGAAAGCAGATTGTGTTTTAATAGGACCTGGAATTTCTCTTCATAAAGAAACAAAAAAATTTGTAAAAAAAATCATACCTGAAATTAAAAAACCACTTATAATAGATGCAGATGCATTAAAAATTATCTCAGAAGATTTAAAATTGATAGAAAAAATTAAAGAAAAACCAATCTTAACTCCTCATCCAGGAGAAATGAGTTATCTAACAGGTTTAAAAATTGATGAAATACAAAAAAATAGAAAGAGAACAGCAGAAGAGTTTGCTAAACAATATAATGTAATTTTGATTTTAAAAGGATATAGAACAGTTGTCACAGATGGAGAAAATACATATATAAATTTAACAGGAAATCCTGGAATGGCTACTGCTGGAAGTGGAGATGTTCTTGCAGGAATTATAGGAGGACTTTTAGCAACGGGTGAAGATAAATTTATTTCTGCAAAATATGGTGTCTTTATTCATGGACTTGCAGGAGATATTGCAGCAAAGGAAAAAGGAGAAATTTCTTTAATTGCATCTGATATTATAGAAAAATTACCGCTTGTTTTTAAATTTTTAAAGGATAAAAAAATCTGTGAATGAAAAAATTATTAATTTATACCTTATTAGGAATTTCTCTTGGATGGTGGGAAGGGGTTGTAGTTGTCTATATAAGAGAAATTTTACTAAATATATCTCCTGATATTACAGAAATAACAATCTCTCAAATGCTAAAACCACTCATGGTTACAGGTGAAAGAAATCTATCATTAATTTTTATTGAAAGAACAAGGGAAATCGCTCCAATTATTATAATTTTTTCCATTTCTTTATTTTTTGAAAAAAAACCTGTCAGGAAACTTGCATCTTTTCTATGGATTTTTGCAATCTGGGATTTAATCTATTACTTAACTTTAAAAATTTTAATTGACTGGCCTAAATCATTTAAAACGATTGACTGCCTTTTTTTGATACCTAAACCCTGGTTTGCCCCTGTTTATCTTCCAATGTTGATTATGCTTTTATTTCTAATTTTTTCAGGTTATATTTTTAAAAAATTTAAGTAATTTTACTTCCTGGAGGAACATCATCTTTATCAGTTGTAAGAATTGAAAGTTTATTATCAAACAATGTAGCAAGAAGCATCCCCTTGCTTTCAATTCCCTTTATTGTCTTTGGTTCAAGATTAACAATTACAACAACATTTTTTCCAATCAAGTCTTGTTTTCCATACCAGGGTTTTATTCCAGCCACCATTTTCCTTTTTTCATCACCTATATCAACTGTTATCAAATATAATCTATCTGCTCCAGGAACATCTTCAACTTCAATTATCTTTCCAACTCTTAAATCCATTCTTTTAAAATCTTCAAATCTCAATTCCATATTAACCTCCCTTTCTGAAAATTGTATAATAAAAATAGGGAAAATTCAAAAATGGGAATAAAAGAAAATTTAAAAAAGATTCTGGAAGAAATACCGGAAGGAGTAATTATTATTGCTGCAACAAAAGGTAGAAGTATTGAGGAAATAAA
>CAYNUP010000053.1:0-9724 GCA_964400565.1 uncultured bacterium
TATAACCTTTATTTTTTCTATTTTTGAATGAATATGTGGATTTTCTTCTTCGCAGAAACTACAGGTAAAATCTTTTTTGTAAGTTTCTTTAATTTTTTTATCTTTTTCAATCATATTAACAATTGTTCCAGCAAAAATTCCCGAAACAAAAGCAGAAATAGGTCTAATGATTGCAAAAATAGGTCCCAAAAGTGAATATGTTGCAAGAATTGAATCTATACCAGTCGTTGGAGTTGATATTAAAAATGAAATAGTCGCTCCCCTACTTGAACCTTCCTTATCAAGATGTGTTGCTACAGGAATAACTCCACAGGAACATAAAGGTAAGGGTATTCCAATCAAAGATGCTTTTAAAACTGATGAAAAGTTTGATGAAGAAAGATGATAATAAATTTTTTCTTTTGGAATTAATATTTTCAAAATGCCTGCAATAAAAAACCCAAAAATCAAATAAGGACTCATTTCATTTAATAAATACCATGTCTCAATTAAAAATTTTTTAACCATTTTTATTCAAACAATTTTTACATATTCCTATTAGATAAATATGATGTTCCTCAATTTTATGACCATCAACTTCTTTACAATCAACAATTGGACATTCCTTATAAATATCATAAATTTTTCTGCAACTTCTACATTTAAAATGAAAATGTGGTTTTTCAATATAATCATATCTTACCTCATCTTCTTCAATAAGAACTTCAGAAAGTAATTTTTTATTTACAAATAATTTCAAAGTGTTATAAATAGTTGTTTTTGATAATGTAGGAATTTCTCTTTGTAAACTCTCATAAATTTCGTCAACTGATGGATGTTTCTTTTTCTCAGTAGTGTATGAAAAAATCCTTATTCTTTGATATGATGGTTTAATTCCTTTTTCCTTAAATATCTTCAAAATTTCTTCCTTTTTCATTTTATTTATTTCAATTTTGTAATAATTTCAATTCTGTAATAATTATACCTTTATTTTTTCTTTCTGTCAATAGATAGTTTTTACCCTGTTAAAAGAATTTTAAAACCAATTAAAATCAATATAATTCCAGCAATAAGTTCAAGTTTTTCTCCAAATATTTTTTTAATTTTCTGTCCTATATAAAAACCAATTAAGCATACTGAAAAAGTTGTAAATCCGATAATTAAAGATGGAGTTAAAACTCTAATTTTGAGAAAAGAAAAAGTTAAACCAACAGCATATGCATCAAAACTTGTTGCAAATGAAAGGATTAAAAGAATAAATTTTTTATCAAAATCAATTGTTTTTTCTAATTTCTTTGATTCATAAATTATTTTTATCCCAACTATAAAAATTATCAAAAAAGCAACTATATGGTCAAATTTATAAATATATTTTAAAAATTTAATGCCAGTTAACCATCCAAAAATAGGCATAATGAACTGAAAAAAGCCAAAAGAAAAAGATATTTTAAAACTGTTAAATAATTTCTTTTTATCAATCAAACCACCGGCAACAACTGAAACTGAAAATGCATCCATAGAGAGAGAAACACCAATTAAAAAATTTGTTAAAATTTCCATTTGTGATAAAATATTCTAACTTAAATTTATAAGGAATTAAAATGATTTTTATATTAACTCTCCTTCTCTCTTTGTACATGGGCTGGTCAATGGGAGCAAATGATGCTGCAAACTGTGTTGGTGCTGATATTGGCTCTGGTGTTATGAAATTAAAACATGGAATAATAATAACAATTTTATTTTCATTTCTTGGAGCGGTTTTACTTGGCTCAAATGTTATAAAAACAATAGGGAAAGGTGTTGTTCCATTAAATATTTTACATACTGATGTTTCAAATTTAATATGTCTGGCTTCACTTTTTGGGGCAGGAACATGGGTCACAATTGCAACTTATAAAAAATATCCTGTTTCAACTTCTCATTCTATAGTTGGTGCAGTTGCAGGTTCAGGACTTGCTTTTTTAACTCCTATTTACTGGAATAAAATATGTCAAATATTTATTTGCTGGATTTTAACTCCAATTGGTTCTGCCTTACTTTCTTTTTTAACCTATCCAATTATTAGAAAAATTTTTACTTTTAAATTTATAAAAAGGTATGAAGAACAACTGGTAATCTTATTTATCTATGCTACAAGTGCTTATCTTGCTTTTACTTGGGGAGCAAATGATGTAGCAAATGCAACAGGTGTTTTAATTGGGACTGGAAAAATTTCTCCAAAAATTGCTTCATTAATTGGAGGAATAGCAATTGCAATTGGGGTTTCTACATGGGGATATAGAGTAATAGAAACAGTTGGTTTTAATATAGTTCATTTATCTCCTTTAATGACAATAGCACTTGAAATTGGTTCTTCATTAAATGTTCATCTCTATACACATCTTGGAATACCAGTTTCAACATCTCATTCTATTGTAGGAGCAATATGGGGAATTGGTTTTCATAAAGGAGTAAAAGCCATAAATTTTAAACTTGCAAAAGAAATAATTATTACATGGGCACTTACTCCTATAATTTCGGGTATAATATCTTATGTAGCAATAAAAATTTTATTATTTTTTATAGGAGGATAAAATGGAAAAAACAAGAAATATTCTTTTCTGGCTTGGACAAAAAGAAGAAAGAGAAATTTTGAATGATGAGATGAAACATGTTGAAATTTCACTTAAATGTGTTGCAGAAATGAAAAATGCAATTGAATCATTTGTTAAAAGTAAAAAGGAAGAAAAGAATTTACATATTTCAAATGTAAAAAATTATGAACATAATGGAGATGAAATCAGAAGAAAAATTACTATAGAACTTTCAAAAGGACTTCTTTTTCCACCGGATAGAGAGGATTTAATAATTTTAAATGAGGGTCTTAATGATATAGCAGATGGAGCAAAAGGAGTTGCAAGATTACTTGAATTTTTTGAAGAAAAAGTATCTGAAGAAATGGGAAATTCACTTTTATCCTTTTCAATAGTTGCTTTAAGGGCTGCTGAAAAACTCAAAGATGCAATTGAATCATTAATTAAAAATGATATACAAAAACTTCTTGAAGAATGTGCACATATAGAAACACTTGAAGAGGAAGGTGATGATAGAAGAAGAGAACTTATAAGAATTTTAATAAAGGAAAATTTATCCGCTCCTAAAACGCTGCTTCTTTATGAAATTATAGATACACTTGAAAACTTAACAGATTCTATAAAAAGAGCGGGAGACCTTGTCAGAATTCTCGGAATAAAGGCAAAATGAGTTTTAATTCGGAAATTTACAAAAGAAAGATATTTAAAACAATCTCTAAATATAAACTTGTTGAAAAAGGTGATAAAATTTTTGTTGGACTTTCAGGAGGTAAAGATAGTGGTTCTGCTTTTTTTCTTTTAAATGAATATGTTAAAAAAAATAAAATTGATTGTGAAATCCTTGCTTTTTTTATAAAACTTGGAGATTTTATTTCAGAAGATGTTGTAAATATTGTTAAAAAACAAGCAGACATATGCGGAATTGAACTTAAAATATATAATGTTTACAACTTTGGAATTGATTATAAGAAAATTGCAAAATTGAAGAGACCTATTTGTAGTTCGTGTGGAACAATAAAAAGATATTTAATGAATAAAATACCCAGAGAAGAAGGAGCAACAAAACTATGCACAGGACATCATGGAGATGATTTTATTGTTTTTTTTATTAAAAATATGATTGGAAAAAATATTGACTGGATTTCAAAATTTACTCCTTTACTTGAAGGAAAAGGGAAACAATTATCAAGAATAAGACCATTATTTTTTGTTGGAGGAGATGATAATAAAAATTTCTGTGAATCAATTAATTTCCCCTATATAAAAGAGGATATATGTCCTCATAAATTTCTAAAACAGAAAATTAATAAAAGAAGAGAAAAATGGTATGAGACAATAAAACAGATATCAGAATGGCAACCAAATTTTAGAGAATATTTCCTTGAGGGAGTAATTGAAATTGCAAAAAGTCTCTCAGTAAATGTAGATAAAATTTCTTATTGCGAAATTTGTGGAGAACCTACAAATACAAACATTTGTGGATTCTGTAAGTTACTGAAACTACAATCTTAAAATACAAAATTTTTAAACTTTTACCTTATACTTTTTTAAAATTCCAATTTCGGGTAATTTTCCAACAAGAGGTTCTGCATATTCAATAAATTTCTCAGTTACCCAGTTATTATTTTCATTTATAAATTCATCAGGCATACTTCTTGTTTCTTTTGCAACTGCTTCAAGTGGAACGAGTTCATAATAAACTTTATATTTTTCCCCTTTTTCCCTTTTTATTGATACAGAACCACTTTCATATTTTCCAGTAGCATATTTCACTGCAAGTTCTCCAACCCTATATGCTTCTTTTGCATCTACTTCTGAATAAATTCCTGGGAAAGACCTCTGAAGGTACCCAAATGTATCTGCTCTAACTCTGCTTATTTTAAGTTCTCTTTTCACAAACTCTGCAAGTAAATCTCCAAGAGCACCTGTACCACTCAATTGGACATTTCCATGAGCATCAACTTCTTTTGTAAATTTTGCAGCAATCGGTTCTCCTTTTTCATCAGAAATTCCCTCTGAAACGGCAATAAGGCATCTACCATATTTTTTATAAATTTCATCCACATCTTTAAGGAATTTTTCTATAATAAATGGCCTTTCAGGAAAATAAATCAAATGAGGACCATCATCTTCATAATTTTTTGCAAGAGAACTTGCAGCGGTTAAAAAACCAGCATGCCTTCCCATAATTACATCAATCTTAACTCCCGGAAGAGATTTATTATCAAGATTATCTCCAATCATTGCCATTGCCACAAATTTTGCAGCAGAACCATATCCAGGTGTATGGTCATTTTCTCTTAAATCATTATCAATTGTTTTTGGTATATGAAAACATTTAAATTCATATCCAACTTTTTTAGCATTTTCATTTAAAATGAATGCTGTTTCTGCTGAATCATTACCTCCTATATAAAAGAAATATCTTATATTATATTTCTGCATATTCTTAAAAATCTCTTCACATTCTTCTTCTGTGGGTTTTTTCCTTACACTTCCCAAGGCAGCACATGGTGTTTTAGCAACTTTTTTTAAATCTGATGGGTTTTCTTTTTGTAAATCAATAATATTACCTTCAAGAATTCCTTTAATTCCAAATAATGAACCATAGATATTTTCAATTTCTTTGTGCTTTTTGGCTTCAATTATTGCAGCAACCAAACTCTGATTGATAACAACAGTTGGGCCTCCACTTTGGGCAATTAACATATTCCCTTTTAATTTAGCCATGGAAACCTCCTTTTTTAAAAAATTATACACAAATTTAAAAAAAATTGAAAGTTTTTTTAAAAAAGAGTAACATATCTTTAAATGGGTGGGAAAAGATTAATAATATTTAGTGAAATTTTGTTATTTGTTGTCTTTACTACTATTTTATTTTACACATATGCTTTTTTTGAACCTTTACTTTCTTTAAAACTGCTTACTAAAAGAGTATTACCTTCCCTTACAATAACATTATTTTTTTTATTTCTATGTTTTAGAATAATAGACTATTACCACATACAAATTTTAGAGCAGAAAAAACTCAACGAATATTTAAACAATTCCTTATTTAAATTAAGTTCTGATTTAAAAATTGAAAAACTATTACAAAACTCTCTTGAAATTTTGCTTGATTTTTATAAAGGAAATATTGGAATATTGGCAATTATTGACGATGGGTTAAAAAAATTTGTATCAACAGATGTAATTACAATAAATACAAAAAATATAGAATACCCTTCCCAAGAATCTGTTAAGGATAAAAATAATTGTGTTTATATAACCTTTTCCCTGAATAAAATTACCAAAATTGAGAAAGACAAAATAAAAAAATTAATTAATGAATATAAATTAAATAATTGTTCAGGTGTAATAACATTTCCAATTTTTAGTGAAAAACAGATAAAAGCAATTGCTATTATAGGAATATATAGAAAAAAAAGAAAAGAGATTTTGAAAAATTTTGAAAAATTAAAAATAATTATTGATGTTTTTTTACAACATTTAAACCTGGAACTTGAAAATTCTATTTTGCATGAAAAACTGAGTTATGCTTCAATAACTGACCCTTTAACAGAAATTTACAACAGAAGGTATTTTAATATTAGATTAAAAGAGGAATTTGCAAGGGCTAAAAGAGAAGGATATCCTATTTCTTTAATGATTTCTGACCTTGATAATTTTAAAAAATATGTTGATAATTTTGGTCATCCAATGGGAGATATTATTTTAAAGGAATTTGCCGATTTACTTAAAATTTCAATAAGAGAAACAGATATAATTTGTAGATTTGGAGGAGATGAATTTGCTTATATCTTGCCATTTACTTCAAGTAGTGAAGCAAAGAAGGTTGCCGAGAGAATTAGGAAAAATATCCAGAGTTTCAAATTTCTTAAAGATAAAGTGAATGAAGATGTAACCCTTACAGTAAGTATAGGAATTGCGAGTTTTCCAGAACATGGAAATTCTGAAGAAGAAATTTTATCAAAAGCAGATAGTGCTTTATTTACAGCAAAAAATACTGGAAAAAATAAAATTGTAATTTATGGAGAAAAGGAGGGATAAAAATGATTAAAGAAATATATATTATTCCATTTCTTGTCTCCCTTGTTTTTTTAATATGGGTTCTTACAAGTATTTTGTATAGGATAAAAAAGAAAAAAGGAACAATTGCTTCAATTTTATCATTAATATTTACATTCTTTGCCGGATATTATGTATACCTTGTGTTATATGAAAAGCCTGTTTCTATGACTTTTGAAAAATATAAAGAAACAGAAAAAGTAATTATAAAACCCAAAATTGAGAATTATAAAAAAGGAAATGATATATTTCTAATTTTAAAAATTAATGAAAATAATATCAAAGTAGGGCTTGAAGATGAAATTGAAATTAAAAAAAATACAACTTTAATAATTTCAGATATAGAAGGAATTGATAAAGAAAATTTAAAGGTAAATTTTGTCGGGTTTATTGGAAATCCAAGATATAATGACGGACAGGATATAGGATATAAAATTAATTACAAAGATATAAGAAAAGATAAGGCAGTTGGTAAAGAAAAATATGAAATTGAAATTAAAAAAGATAATAAAAAAATTGGGTCTGTATTTGTAAAATTTGTTGATTAATTATGGTTTCTTACCTTCAAATAGAGTTAATTGAAATTGAAAAAAGAGCAAATAAATTGTTTGAAAAATTGAAGGATTGTAATATATGTGGATGGGAATGTCATATAAATAGATATAATAAAAAATCGCATTGTAGAAGTGGTGTTGAATTAAAAATTTCAAGTTATGGACCCCATTTTGGAGAAGAAAAAATTATATCTGGAAAAAGAGGGTCAGGCACAATTTTTTTTACAAATTGTTCTTTAAGATGTATATATTGTCAGAATTATGATATAAGTCAATTCGGTAATGGATATGTAATTTCCATAGAAGAACTTTCAAACATTATGCTGAAATTACAATCTACTGGGTGTCATAATATAAATCTTGTAACTCCGACTCATTTTTTACCACAGATTTTAAAAAGCATATTTTTAGCAATAAAAATGGGGCTTAATATTCCTTTTGTATATAATTGTGGTGGTTATGAAAATCTTGAAACACTTAAAATTCTTGAAGGAATAATTGATATATATATGCCTGATGCAAAATATGGAGACAATGAAAAAGGTGAAAAATATTCAGGAATTCCTGATTACTGGGATAAATGTAAAAAGGCATTAATTGAAATGAAAAAACAGGTTGGAGATATAATTCTGAATGAAGAAAAAATTGCAATTAAAGGACTTTTAATAAGACATTTAGTTCTTCCTAATAATATCTCTTCAACAGAAAATGTATTAAAATTTATAAGAGAAGAACTTGGAGAAAATACATGGGTAAGTTTATTGAGTCAGTATCATCCTGAATATAAAGCATATTTATATCCAGAGTTAAATAGACGCATTACTTATAAAGAATATAATGAAGCAGTTGAAATTGCAGAAAAACTTGGTCTTAAAAATGTGATATATCAAGGATATTTAATATGAAAAAGGGGATTATAATAAGTTTTGAAGGGATTGATGGTTGCGGGAAGACAACTCTTGCAAAAAAGTTTTATAAATATCTTATTAAAAATAATTTTAATGCTGTAATTTTGCATGAACCGGGCAATACTTCAACAGGAGAAAAAATAAGAAAAATTCTCCTTGATAGAGATGAAAAGGTCAACAAATTTTGTGAGTTATTTTTATATCTTGCAAGTAGAGCACAGTTAATTGAAGAAAAAATAAAAAGATACATTGAAGAAGGGAAAATTATTATCCTTGACAGGTATATAGATTCAACTTTTGCATATCAGGGCTATGGTAGAGGAATTTCTTTAAAATTTCTTAAAGAAATACATGAAACAATTATAGGGAAAGAATTTTTACCAGATATAACATTTTTAATAGATGAGAAACCCGAAAATTTGCTTAAGATACTGAGAAAGAAAAAGAAAGATAGAATAGAAAAGGAATCCATTGAATTTCAGAGAAAAGTTAGAAATGGATATATAAAATTAGCCAAAAATAATAAAAGAATAAAAGTGATAAAAAGAGAGGATAAAAAAACAACTTTTAAAAAAGTCCTAAAAGTATGGGAGGATTTTATAAGTGAGAATAGAAGAGGTAAAAAATTGGTTATTAAAAGTAAAAGAAAAAGATAGAATGCCAAATACTTATATAATTTATGGAGGCGACAGAAACGACAGAAATGAAGTTGCTTTATTTTTGTCAGGGATTTTAAATTGTGAAAAAGGAAGATTTTGTGGCATGTGTGAAATATGTAAAAGGATACAGAATAAAACCTATCCAGATATAAGGTGGATAATACCTGAAAAAAGTATTTTATCAATAGATGAAGTAAGAGAAGTAAAAAAAGACATATTTATCAAACCCTATTCAGGAAAATTTAAAATCTATATATTTGAAACTGAATACATAAAAGAAGAGGCATCAAGTGCTTTTTTAAAAATTCTTGAAGAACCTCCTGAATATGGAATAATGTTAATCCTTTCTCCGAATATAAATTTCCTTTTGCCAACAATTATATCAAGATGTTTCAGAATTTATTTAAACTATAAAATACCTCAATATCATGAAGATATAGAACAAAACAAAAAAGAATTTTTTGAACTTGTGAATATGGTTAAAAATAAAAATTTTGCAAATTTCTTTAAAAAAATTGATAATTTGTGTAAAACTAAAGATAGAGAAGAAATAGAAAAATGGATTGAGAATATTTTGTTTTTTCTAAGAGACGCATTTTTATTTCAGAAAAATTTTCCAAATTATTTTCTAATAAATAAAAATTTTAAAAAAGAGAATTTTGAATTAAACGATATTTCAACAATAGAAAAAATATGGGATATAAAACAAAGGATGAAATATAATATAAATACAAAAATTGCGATTGAAAATATGGTTTTTCAATTTGTAATGAGTATATAGTAAGTCCATATTTTGAATTTTGATTACCAAGGGGCGAGTTGGTGCGAGTAGAACAAAGGGAAAAAAGAGAAATTAAATAAAAGGGAAAAAACATAGGAAAGAAGAAAAAAACAAAAGCACCGAGCACAACTGAAATTAACACAGGAAATAAGGTATAATATAATGCGTCAGTAGAAATAAAGTAATTATGAAAAGCCGAAGT
>CAYNUP010000054.1:0-3437 GCA_964400565.1 uncultured bacterium
CATCTTTACCTTTCTCAATACATTGCAAAATCCAATAAAAATAAACTTCTGAATCAGTTTGTCCTTTTATCTCCTTTCTGTACTCATCTATTAAAAGTGAGAACAAATAATTCCAGTCAACTGATCCATTATGAGCAAATAACCAGTTTTTGTATTGAAAAGGATGTGAATTTTCTTTTGATGGATGTGCTTCTGTTCCTTTCCTTACATGCACGATGATAATCTTGGATTTTACATCTTTTGCTTGAAGCGAAAAATTTTCACTATCCATAGCAGATATCCCTTCCCTGAAAATTTTGACTTTATTATCCACATACCACCCTATCCCCCAACCATCAGGATTATCCTCTCCTAAACTTCTAAATGGCTTATCTGCCTTCAACAATGAAAATTCCACATCTACAGGTTTATTGGCAATTAATCCAAATAATCTACACATTTTTTCTACCTCCTTTTAGTGATTTCGCTTAATACATCCAGAATAAAAGACGTTTTTGCAAAAATTTGCCTGCCTGTGTGTGCTCGTACGCAGACAGGGGTGAGTCCGCCTCTGGGGGACGAACCTTTTATGCTGTGTTAGGCGATGGAGCATATCCTTTTCTCACATCTTAATTTTCAAAAGATTGTTACAAGCTGGACACCTGAATATATTCCTCCTTTGTGGAATATGGATATTATATGTTGAATGACATTTAACACACAGTGTCTTCAACCCTATAGGTCTCTCTTTAGATTTGTCTGCATTTGCTAAACCAGCTATTACTCCTCCAATTCCTCCTAAAGCCGCTCCTCCAGCTTTATCTTTTTTACCTAATGCCGCGCCAATCATTGCACCCGTTAGACTCGTTAGCAAAACAGTTGACAATGTATGAGAATCATCATAGGACTCAATAATTCGCCGTATGTAACCCAACCAATAATTGGTAGTGCCAAACATTACGTAATGCCTCAGATACGGTATCACAACAGAGATTTTGCCGAGCTGCTGGTAAGGTTCAAATACCCAAATATCTTTATTTTTTGCAACACCTGTTTCCCAAATAACCCAATCTCTTGTATGGGGTATATTTTGCACATTCTGGCTTAAAATGACAAAAACTGCGTTTGAGCTCTCTATGTCTGCTGATACTTTAGATACGGTTATTTTATCTGTTTTACCTATTGGAAATTTCTCAAACTCTTCAAAGACAGCTTTTACTTTAGTTCCTGCAAATGCGTTAGAAAAGAAATCTCTCAGGTCTCTATCTCTTGAACTATGAGATACAAATATTTGCGCCATATTTATGACTCATTTTTGCTCTGCCGCCTAACGTTCCCGGCATAAAGAAGTTTTTGCAAAGCAAAAATTTGTGTGAGTACCGTAAGGCACGAACCTTTTATGCTGTGTTATACGCTGTCGGTCGCCATTTATCATTTTACCTTCTTTATTTTCCCTTTGTTATTTTGTATATTTTCCCTGTGGCTCTAACAAAGTAAGTTGCTTTTGTGCATTGTAAGTTGCATATAATCTGCTTTCTCCCATACCAACATTTTCTAATCTCTTTTGAGCAATTTTTACATACTCGAGGTTTATATCAATTCCGATAAATTTCCTTCCCAATTTTTTAGCAGCGACAGCGGTTGTTCCACTCCCGACAAATGGATCCAAAACAACAGCATCTTCTGAAAAAGTCGTAAGTGCAATTATGTATTCACATAGTGCTAAAGGTTTCACGGTTTTATGTGTATTGAACTCTCCTTTTTCTTCTTTATCAGGTTTTGGTAAAAGAAAACATCTATCTATTTCTTCAGTAATTTCTTGAGTAGTTATAACATTAGAAGGAAACATGTTTTTCCCAATTTTTACATTGGTGTTTATAAGACCAACATTATACTTCATCATGTTGTGTAGGAATGTCTTTTCGCATTTTTTTTGAGCCATTACAATAGGCTCAAAACACGATTTTATCTGAGGTGTTTTCCATCCTTTTAATTTCTCTTTTATCTCATTTTTTTTCTTCTTACTAAAGTTTCCTTTCTCAATAAAATGGTTAAGAGACATAGACTTTGGTTGATTTTGTGTATATAGCCAGATAAAACAATCCCTAATCAGAAACCCCGCATCATCAATTGCAGAAACTGCTCTATGATAAAGTCTCGGACTTGAAAATGAAAAGAAGAAACCACCTGGTTTTAATACTCTATAAATTTCTTTTGATATTTTAAAGTACCACTCATAAAACCTTTTCCCCTGTTCTTTGTCAAATTTCATTCCAGGAGGGAGTGATTTTACAACATTGCAATAATCTGTTATCGTTGATACTATTTTAGGGTCCCATCCATTGTCCATCTTATCCAAAAAATAAGGCGGGTCGGTTAAACAAAGATCTATTGAATTGTCCTCAATTTCACGCAATATTTTTTCAGCATCTCCAAGTATGATTTTGTTTATAAATTTATCGTTCATTGGGATTTACTCCCTTAAATTCTTCATACAAAATTTTATAAACCTCCCATCTAATTTCTTTATCTGACCTCTTAATAACAATAGGATTGGCCAATTTTATCACGCGTCCTCTTTCATCATAAACCCAGTTATTTCTATCAGCTCTATTACACTTTTCGCATTGCGGAATAATATTACCGGGGACTAATGGCTTGTTAGGATCCATATGCGATTTCTGTAATCGGGTAATAGTATTTGGCCAATGGATATTAGGCTCACCTTCCTTTGAACCACAAGTAGCACATCTATATCCATATTGCCTTTTTAATTTTTCCCATTTTTTTGTGTCTTTTATTCTATGCCCGTGGAAAGCTGGGTAAGGTTTTTCAAGAGAAATAAGTTGGTATTCTCCTCGTGCAAGAATTACATCTCTATTATCACGACCACCTGAAGCGATAAACCATCCTTTTTGTGCTCCAAGGTGCCTTGCTTGTTGGACATCAGCCACATTCGGATAGTATTGACGAATGAACTGCGTAAGTTCTTCTTTTGAAACTTTTTTAGTATCAGGATAATCCTGTGCCAAGTAGACTAAAACAAGAGCATCTTTCGTATAGTTGCCTTTTGTATCAGTTAATTTAGGGAGTTTTACTCCATGTTTTTCTAAAAATTTCTTGTGATAATCACTAATCATACTATAAATTTCCTTAATTTCACTATTAGATAGATGCTTTTTCATATTTCATTCCTTCTTTAGACCAATAGCGTATAACTTGTTCATATCCGAACTTAGTTCGGATATCCTGCCAATTCTAACCGAACCTTTGTCACGTAAAATCTCTCTCTTGTTTTTACCTCTTTTTGTTGGTTTGAATTCAATTCCCAAACTTATGTATTTATTATACCCCAAAAAAAAGAATTTGTCAAGGGATGTTCTCTTTCGGGTTAACACATAGTATCCAGGTAGAGAAAGCATGGGGAAGTAATATATGGAAAAGAAGACATTTAGAGG
>CAYNUP010000055.1:0-10430 GCA_964400565.1 uncultured bacterium
ATATCTACCCTATATCCTCCTTTAACCATTTTAAATATTATTCCTTCTACTGGTAAATTCTCTTTAAATTTCTCCTCTATTTTTTCCCAGTTTAATAAAATATCGGCTTTTTCTTTGGAAAGGGGAATAAAACCATTTGCATCAGGGTCCAAAGATTCAATCACAACAAAAACTTCATCCCCTATTTTTATATTATCTTTAATTCCCTTAAATTCCTCTCTTAGAACCAATCCTTCTGATTTAAACCCAATCTCAATTATAACTTCTTCATTCAAAATATTTACCACTTTACCTTTAATTAGAGAACCAGGTTTAAAAGTTGCTATTTTTTCTTCTAAAAGTTTATTTACAGACCTTTTTATCTTCATTTTAGAAGACCTCCTTATATTTATTTTTTTTCAGAATTCCTACTACCTCATCAATAAAAAAATAAGGAGTTGAAGTTCCTGAAACAATTCCTATACTTTTAAAATTATTATAATAAATTTTACGCAAATCTAAAAATTTTTCAACATAAATTGTATTTTTGCAGATTTTTTTACATATTTTATACAGTTTTCTTGTGTTTGAACTTTCTTTCCCACCAAGAACCAAGACTGCGTCAACCTTTTTAGCAATTTCTATTGCCTCTCTTTCTCTTTCCTCTGTTATTTTACAGATAGTATTCAGAATTAAAATTTCCCTTCCTTCCATTTTTTTTATAATATTTTCTACCAATCCAAGATAATTTTTAAAATTTAAAGTAGTCTGTCCTACTATCGCAATTTTATCTACCTTTTTTCCTTTTATTTTTTTTAAATCTTCCTTTTTTTCCAGAACATCTATTTTCTTCCCGTATCCCTTAATACCTAAAACTTCTGGATGATTTTTATTACCAATAATTATAATATAATATCCTTTTTTATCCAAATTTTCAACCCAGTAATGAATCCTTTTTACAAAAGGACATGTCATATCAAAAATTTTTTTGTTTGTTTTTTTGAGTTTTTCTATCTCATTTTTACTAATACCATGTGACCTTACCAGAAAATATTCTCCTTTAATTTCCTCTGTTGAATTACAAACTACTAACCCTTTCTTTTTTAATTTTTCCATTACAAGAGGATTATGAACTATATCTCCAACCGTATATAAAACAGGAATTTTCTCAAGCAACTTTTCTGTCGTCTCCACTGCTCTTTTTACACCAAAACAAAAACCGATATTTTTTGCAATCAGTAATTTCATTTTAAATTTTTAATTATCTTCATTACTTCTTCACTTATTTTTTTGTAACTTTCTTTTTCAAAATAAATTGGTTTTCCAATAATAACTTTGATTTTCTTTATTCTTATAAACTTTCCATCAAAAGGTAATGCTTTATTCGTACCTTCCAGTTTAACAGGTATAATAGGCGCATTACTTTTTATAGTAAGGAACCCTATCCCTGGTTTGCCTTCTTTTATTAGTCCATCTTTGCTTCTTGTACCTTCCGGAAAAATAACAATACCTTCGCCTTTCTTTAAAATTTCCAACCCTTTTCTTAAACTCAAGGAAATTTCAGATTCTCTTTCAAGAGGAATTGCTCCTAGAAGTTTAATTAAATTAGAAAAAACTTTTATTTTAAACAATGAACTTTTTGCAAAAAAATAAAGTTTTCTTGGACAAACATAACCAATTGTTGGTGGATCCAGATAACTCAAATGATTGGAAGCCACAATAAAACTTCCTCTTTTGGGAAAATTTTCTTTCCCTTTTATTTCAATTGAAAAAAATAAGTTATACACAAAAAAACCAATAAATTTAGCAAGAAGATAGAGGAAATTTCTCATGGCAAGATAATAATTTTTCTATCTCTTTAAATTTTTTACTTTTCCTCAGGTTTTCAAGGTCAGGGTCTTTTTCAATATATTTCTTATTTTTAAACCCCAGAAAAATCGCAATTTTTAAATTTTTTAAAGATTTCCCCAAATTGCCATTTAATGAATAATCACACGCCAAATTGTAATAAGAAGTCCCATCAAAAACCATTAATTCTGCAACCTTTTTGTCAATTTTTAAAACTTTTTTATAATTTCTGAAATGAATAAATATCCGGGATAACTGAAAAAGGACTTCCAAGAAATCAGGATTTATTTTTATCAATTTTTCATAAAATTCTTTTTCTCCCAAAATATCCCCTTTTTTTCTCTTTTCCATATTTCAAGTTTTAAAATAAATTAAAAGAATCAAGATAAAAAGAAAAAGAAAAATGAAAAATTTCAATTTGTATTTTTTTCCTTCGGGAAACTTTTTTGTAAAGATGTATCCGATAAAGGAATATATTACAAGTCCTAAAGTAGAACCTATTAAAATTGAAAATATTTTTATTTTCATTTTTCAATAATATCTTCAAAAAAAGTAATAGCAACAACTTTTGATTTTAAAATTTTTACACTTTTCCTATTTGGAACTACTCCATCTTTTTTAACCATCAGTAAGTATTCTTGTTTACTTAAAGATGTCTCTGAAATATCAAAAGCATCTGCATCTTCCAAATAAATATAAGAATCATCCTCTTTAACCAATTTCCCTATATAAATCCAACTTGTAGAAGTATCAATAACTACTTCTTTTTTATTTTTACAAAGTTTCATTTTATTTTTCTAAAATTAAAGTACATGGACCATCGTTATATATTTCAACAATCATTTTTTTACCAAATTCTCCAGCAACTAATTTTATATCTAAATTTTTAATTTTTTCTACAAATTTTTCAAAAATAATCTTTGCAACTTCTGATTTTTCTGCCATTGTAAAATCAGGTCTGTTTCCTCTTGTACAATCACCATATAATGTAAATTGAGATACAACCATTATTTCTCCTTTGATATCAAAAATAGAATAATTCATTTTCCCATTTTCATCTTCAAATATTCTAAGAGAAGGAATTTTTTTTACAAAATAATCAATCTTATCTACTGTGTCCCCTTTACCTATTCCCAAAAAAACAACAATTCCCTTTTTTATTTCTCCTTTATAAACTTCCTCCACATATAATTTTGCTTTCTTTACTCTCTGGACAATTGCTTTCATTAAATTTTATGATATAACAATTTGACAAAATAGACAAATAAAATATAATTTTAAAACTATGGAATTTTTAAAAATAGTTGGTTCTGGAAATGACTTTGTAGTTGTAGACAACAGAAAAAATTTAATAAAAAATAGAAAAAAACTTGCTATAAAATTATGTGATAGAAAATTTGGAGTTGGTGCAGATGGATTGTTATTTCTTGAAAAATCAAAAGTTGCAGACTTTAAAATGAGAATTTTTAATCCTGATGGAAGTGAAGCAGAAATGTGTGGAAATGGTTTAAGATGCATTTTAAGATTTATAAATGAAAAATCTATTTCTAAAAAGAAAAAATTAAATATTGAAACGAAAGCAGGCATTCTTGATGGAGAAATTAAGGGAAGGGATATAAAAGTCAAAATAAAAATATTGGAAAACCCTATATTAAATATTGAAATTCCTATAGATAATCAAAAAATAACAGGCCATTTCATAAATACAGGAGTGCCCCATACTATTATTTTTGTTGATAATGTTGAAGATGTTGATTTATCCACAGTTGGACCTAAAATAAGATATAATAAAATTTTTGGAAAAAATGGAACAAATGTTGATTGGGTTGAAATTGTAAAAAATGGATATATAAAAATAAGAACTTATGAAAGAGGAGTAGAAGGAGAAACACTTTCCTGTGGAACAGGTGCAGTTGCCTCAGCAATAATTACTTCTCTAACATACAGAATGCCATCACCAATTAATGTGATTACAAAAAGTAAGGAAATCTTAAAAGTTTATTTTGAAAAAAATTTTGAAAAAATATATCTTGAAGGAAAAACATTTTATACTTTTAAAGGAGAATGGATTGAAAATTGAAATTTGAAATTTTAATTCTTTTCTCTTTTATTTCAGGAATTCTAATTCAAAATCCTGTCTTTGTTATTCCTTTTATTCCATTATTTTTTATTGAAAGATTGAATAAAAAACTTCTTTTATTTTTAATAATTTTTTTCTTTCTTGGCTGTTTCTCTATAAAATTTCATATAAATAATACTCTTTTCCCTCAAAATATTAATTTTTCAAAAATATCATCTATAGAGGGAGAGGTTATCTCAACAAAAGAAATGCCATTTGAAAAAAACATTAAAATAAAAGTTAAAAAAATTTTTATAAAAGATATTCCCTATAAGTCCAGATTTAATTTAGTTTTGAAAACTAAAGAAAAAAAAGAATTTTTACCAGGAGAAGATTTAAGAATCTTAATAAAAAAAATGGAAAGATTTCCCTCTCCTAAAAACCCTTTTGATTTCAATTATAAAAAATTTATGGAAAGGCAGGGAATTTTTTTCTATATAAAAAGTGAGAGTATTAAAAAAATAGATGGAAAAAACATTAAATTGTATTTCTCTTATTTGAAAAAAAACATTGAAAAAAGAATTGAAAGATATACCAAATTCAATCCCGACGGTTGTGAATTGATAAAATTACTTACAGTAGGAAATGATGATCCACCCGATTTCTTAAAGGAACTCGGTATCAAAACAGGAATATACCATCTTTTTATAATTTCTGGAATTCACATTGTTTTTTTAATATTTTTCCTCAAAATAATTTTTATCCCTTTTCAAAAAATAAACAATACACATCCTAAATTGTTTCCTATATCTGCCCTATCTATACTCTGGTTTTACAACATTCTATGTGGTTTCAGAATACCCATAACAAGAGCAGTTTTAATGGTTTCATTTTATTTTCTCTTTGAAATATTTGAAAAAGATATAGAAGCATTAACATCACTTATTTTTTCTGCTATTATATTGCTTTTAACAAATCCACATTACATCTATTCTACTTCTTTCCTTCTCTCATTTTTATCTACTGCAGGAATTTTAATATTCCCCAAAAAATTGAGTTTAAAAAATAAAAATTTTTTAACAAATCTCTTTATCATTTCTATTTCTGCACAACTTTCTATCCTCCCGATTATTTTTTACAACTTTGGATACTTCTATCCTCTGGGAATAATAAATAACTTGTTTTTTACTCCTTTAGTAGGAATTATAACAATTATGTCATTTATATCACTTTTCATTTCATTTTTCTTTATCCCTTTAAATTTTATAACATCTATTTTTTTAAAATCTCTTGTTTTTATATCAAATTTTTCTCCTAAAGTTAACATATATTTCCCACTCTCCTTTGTATTTATTTATTATTTCCTGTTTCTTATATTGCTTCTTCCTCTTAAAAAAAAGAAAAAATTTTCTCTTCTCTTTATAATCGTTCTCTTTTACTTATATTTTCAATTTGTAGAAAAACCTGATGAAAGAAAAATTATTTTCTTTTCCTCCCAAAACCCTATTATTCTAATCCAAAACCAAAATAAAGGACTTTTAATTTTAAAAGATAAAACAATAAAACCTGATTACTGGACAGAAATTTTATATAAGATAACAAAAAAAGAAAAAATAAAGATTGAAAAGGTTTTTTTAATTGATGAAAAATCTATAGAAAATGTATTGTGGATTTCAAAATTCTGTGAAAATATTTATATAAATGAGCTTCCAAATATACCCTCTTTTCTATTTTTTAACTTTAATATAAAAAGATGTCCCGAAAAGATAGTGTTTGATAATATAGAAATTTTTTGTGAAGATGGAAATATACTGCTCCTTTCTGGTAAATTTAAAATCTTGATTTTGTTTAATAAATCTCTGAAAGAAAATATATTGAAGGATAAATATTTACTGGTCTATCCTGCTGAATTTAAAAATAGCAAAAAAAATGAAGAACTTATCGGCAAATTAAAACCTCTTTTCAATATCATTTCTAAAAATACCAAAAAATTTGAAAATTTTAAAAGTATATGTAAAAATTATTATTTAGAAGAATCTGCTGTAATTTTAAACTTAAAAACAGGAATAGTTGAATACTGGAGAGAAAAATGATAAAAGAAGATATTGAAAAAATAAAAAATGCTGAAGAAGAAAGTGAGAAAATTATAAAAATGGCTGAATTGAAAGTAAAAGAAATGTTGCTTTCTATTGATTCCATAATTAAAGAAATTACAAGAGAATATAAAGAAAGGGCAAATAAAGAAATTGAAAAATACAAGATTATTAAAGAAAAAGAAAAGAAAGAAAGAATTAAAAACATGGAAAAACAAACTGAAGAAATTAAAAATAAAATAAAAGAAAAGGAAAAAGATATTGAAGAGATTGCTGAAAAAATATGGAAAGAAATCTTGAGTGAATTATGCAGCAACAACTCTATCTTTACCTAACCTTTTTGCTTCATATAATGCCATATCTGCTTTTTTTATTAATTCAGAAGGAGTTAGACCATCTTCAGGGAAAGAAGCAACACCAAAACTCATTGTTAAATCTCCATTTGGTTGAAGTTCTTCATTAATAAATTTAAAATTTTTAATGGATTGTCTTAATTTTTCACATATTTTTATAGCATTTTCCTTTGTTGTTTCAGGAAAAATAATAACAAATTCCTCTCCTCCATACCTTGCTACAATATCTGAACCTTTCACCCCTTTTTTTAATATATCTGCAATTGTTTTTAAAACAAAATCTCCTGCAGAATGACCATTTGTATCATTATAAAACTTAAAAAAATCAACATCACACATCGCAACTGACATATTTAAAGAATTTGCCCGACATTTCATTACAATCTCAGAGAATACCTTTTCAAAATGTCTCCTATTATATATTTGTGTAAGTCCATCTGTTATAGAAAGAATTTTTATTTTATCAAAAAGTTCAGCATTTTCAATAATTAAGGAAACAGGGACAGAAACCATCCTTAAAATATCAAGGTCTCTTAAAGTAAATTTTCTATTTTTATTGGAAAATACCCCTATTATTCCTACAACATTTTTCTTTTGATACAATCCAAAAGAAATGAATGAAGTAATACCCTGTTCCGATAATTCCTTATATTGTGGAAATGACAAAACATTATTTACCAAAATGGGTCTTTTCTTTAAAACCATTTCTTCAATCAAACCCATCGGAATATTTAATTCATCTCCTCTAATACTTAATTTATATCTATCTCCAAAAAGACATAAAAAAATTGTTTCTTCTTTAAAAAGTTTATTAATTGCGTCAAGAATTTTCTCAATAAGTTCATCCAAAGTTGTTTCTTCTCCAAATGTTTCCATAATATCTGTTAATGTGGAGATAAATGATGATTCTAATGCATACTCTGATATTACTAAACGTTGTCTTTCATTTTCTCTACGAAGAGATGTGAGTTCATTGTAAACATGGAAAGTAAAAATCTCATCAATAACAATAAAAACTGATAAAATAATGTTCATAGAAATAAAGTAAAATTCTGTAGAAAATTGCTTTCCATATAGATAAATAAAATTTATTCCCAAAAGAAAAAAGATAACAAATAAAAAAATTAAATTTTTTATCCCCCTCATCAAATTTTACCCATTCCCTTCTTAACCTTATTAACTATTGAAACAAAATTCTCAGGATGATTAAAAGCAATTTCAGCAAGAGTTTTTCTGTTTAAATTCAAACCAATTTTTTTAACACCATCCATAAATTTACTGTAGGAAATACTGTTTGCTTTACATGCGGCTGAGATTCTATTTATCCATAATCTTCTAAAATCTCTTTTCTTTTTTCTTCTGTGCATAAAAGCATAGGTTAATCCTTTTTCTGAAAATTCTTTTGCCCTTTTGAAAAGTTTAGACCTACCCTGTCTATACCCCTTTGCTTTTTTCAAAACCTTTTTTCTTCTTTTTCTTGAAGCTGGTGCATTTTTAGTTCTTGGCATTTTCTTCTCCTTTTAAATGTATGGTAATAATCTTTTAATAGTTTTTATATCTCCTTTATTTTTCAAAACATGCGCCTTTTTAATTCTTCTTTTTCTTTTTGAACTCTTTTTAAATAATAGATGACTTCCTCCTGCTCCAAAATGAATAACTTTACCTGTACCTGTAATTTTAAATCTTTTTGCCGCCGACTTTTTAGTTTTAAGTTTTTTAGTTTTAAGTTTTCCCATTTTTTTCTCCTTTAACATCTATTGGAATAAAAGTAACACTCAACCTTTGACCTTCAAATTTTGGCGCCCTGTCAATCTTACCACAACCTGAAAGTTCTTTTATTAATCTTTCCATCAGTGCATATCCTCTCTCTTTATAAAGGATTTCTCTTCCTTTATAAAAAATACTTACTTTTACTCTATGTCCCTCTTTTAAAAAATTTTCAATATGTTGTTTTTTAAATTTATAATCATGTTCACTTGTTTCAGGTGTAAATCTTATTTCTTTCGTTTGCATCACCTTTTGCTTTCTCTTAAGTTCCTTTTCCCTTTTCTTCTGTTCGTATAAAAATCTTTTAAAATCAATAATTCTACATACCGGAACAGAAGCATCTGGAACTATCTCTACTAAATCTAAATTTTTTTCTTTTGCTATTTCCAAAGCACTTTTTATATCCAGAACTCCTAACTGCTTACCTTCTTCATCAATAACTCTAACTTGTGGATTTTTAATCTGATAATTTATTCTATACCTTCTTTTTTCTTCCTTACCGATAAAACTCTCCTTTTTTATAAAATTATATTATAAAAATTTTTGTTTGTCTATTTTATACTTTCTCTTCTATTTCCTTGTCAAACTTTTCTACTATTGTTTCAAAAGTAAAAACCCCTAACATTCCAAAACCGTGTTTTCTTAAAGAAAGCTTGTTTTCACTAATTTCTTTATCTCCTACAATTATCATATAAGGAACTTTTTCTTCTTCTGCATCTTTAATTTTTTTATTTATTTTTTCACTTCTCAAATCAATACCAACTCTAAATTTTTTTTCAAAAATTTTTTTCAAGCCTATACAGAAATCATTATGTCTATCTGTTATGGGTAAAATTCTAACCTGTTCAGGTGCAAGCCATAAAGGAAAATTACCTTTATAATGTTCTATCAAAATTCCAAAAAATCTTTCAAAAGAACCAAGTATTGCTCTGTGTATCATTATAGGAGTTTTAAAATTACCTTCTGAATCTATATATTTAATACCAAATTTTTCAGGAATATTAAAATCAATCTGAATTGTTGAACATTGCCATTCTCTCTCAAGACAATCTTTTATTTTAATATCAATTTTAGGACCATAAAATACTCCTTCTCCAGGGTCAATTTCATAATTAATATTTTTTGTTTTTAAAGCATTTTCAAGAGAGTTTGTTGCTCTTTCCCAATTCTCTATACTCCCTACAAAATTTTTAGGTCTTGTAGATAAAAAAATTCTATAATTTTTAAATCCAAAACTATTTAAAAAGTAAAATACAAGGTCTATAATTTTGCAAATTTCATCCTCAAGTTGTTCAGGTGTGCAAAAAATATGCGCATCGTCCTGAGTAAATCCCCTAACCCTAAGTAATCCATGAAGCACCCCTGGTTTTTCATATCTATAAACAGTACCTAATTCAGCCAACCTTATCGGCAATTCTTTATAACTTCTCAATTGACTCATATAAATCTGTATATGGAAAGGACAATTCATCGGTTTAAGTTGATATGACTTCCCTCCTTCTATTTCCATCTTAGGAAACATATATTCCTGATAAAAGTAATAATGCCCGGATTTTTCCCATAAAGATACATCTGCAATATGGGGAGTATAAACAATTTGGTAGCCATTATCTAAATGAACTTCTTTCCAGAAATCCTCAATAATTTTTCTTATAATTGCTCCTTTTGGGTGCCAGTATATAAGTCCAGGTCCATATTCAGGATGGATGCTGAAAAGATCAAGTTTTTTACCCAAAATCCTGTGGTCTCTTTCCCTTGCCTCTTCTAAAAATTTCAAATATTCATCAAGTTCTTTTTTTGTCTCAAAAGAAATTCCATAAATTCTCTGCATACTTTCTCTATTTTCATCTCCACGCCAGTAAGAAGAAGAAAGAGACAAAAGTTTAAAAAATTTTACCTGACCCGTTGAATCTAAATGGGGACCTTCGCATAGGTCAATAAATTCACCCTGTTTATAAAAGGAAACTGTATTTTCTTCAATGTCATCAAGTATTTCAAGTTTAAAGGGCTCTTCTTTTAAAATTTCCCTTGCTTCTTTCTTATTTTTCTCAATTCTTTCTATTTTATGATTTTCTTCTATTATCTTCTTCATCTCTTTTTCTATCTTTTCTAAATCATCTGGAGAAAATGGTTCAATTCTGTAAAAATCGTAATAAAAACCTTTTTCAATTGCAGGACCTGTTCCAAGTTTCACTTCTGGAAATAAACGTTTTACAGCCTGAGCAAGTATATGAGATGTTGTATGCCAATATTTTTTATAATCTATTTTATCCATAATGCTTATTATTCCTATATAATAAAAACGGGGCCGACGGGATTTGAACCCGCGTC
>CAYNUP010000056.1:0-4109 GCA_964400565.1 uncultured bacterium
GATATAATAATAGAGGACTTTCAACCGAGGAAAAAATAAATAAACTACTTGGTTTATTAAAAAAATTTGACAAATTTGAAAAATGTGCTTATAATCTTAAAAGAAATAAATTTGGTGGCTAAAAACAGACATAACCCAAAAATAAATAATTTTTTCATTTTTTTCTCCTTTTTATTTTGCAATTATTTTAAAATCTCCTATTACAAGTTCCCTTAATGTGGATTTATTCATAATCAGTATTTTATTTTCACCATCTTTTAAAATATCTGTTATGTCAAATTTAAATGTATATGGGTCATTATTAGGTATATCAACAGGAAAGTAAGAATTATCCTCTGGTGGAATAACAAAATATGGTGAATAATAAACTCTAAAGTTTTGATTACCTATATCATATGTTTTTCCATCTGCTGTTGTGAAATTCTTATTTCTTTCTATTAACCTACTTACATTTATTGCCTGTCCATTTAAGTTTATTTCAAGTGCATTGGTATGACCAGCAAGTTTTTCAGTTTTTAACCTAACTTTTATATTAAGTATATATTTTTTCCCTTCTTCTTTTTTTATGTTGAACTTATAAATTTTTTCACCTTTTACCGGAATTGTTTCTTCTTTTAAATATGTTATCTCAAATTCTCCTTCTTTTTTCTCTTTTTTTATCTCTGGAAAAGTTTTTACATATAGATTACCTTTTTTATCTTCAACTTCTATATAATAATTTTTTACAGGCAATATCTCTTCCTCTCCTTCATAATTTTCAGTTTCTTTTATCAATCCATCTTCACTGTAAATCCTTACTTTTTTTATTCCTTCTCCTTCTACCTTATACTTTATTTTTTCTTTTTTAACAATACTTAAAACAACATCATCATAATAACATTCTCCTTCTTGGTCATAATATGTTAAATATAAAGTTAAAGATTTTATTGGTTTTGTTATTTCGCATATAAATTTTATTTCTTCCCAGTTATAAATGCCTTTTTGGAAAGATAATCCAGGAAGGTATTTACTCTCATCATCTGTATATCTAACCTGAATTGCAGGACCTATTCCACCTCCTTCATTTGTAGTTCCTTTTGTTTTTATTCTATATGAAAGATATAAATATCCTGTTTCAACTGGTGGGTCAAAATTTATTCCTTGAGATATTCCTGCATTTATTCCTCTTTGTCCTTTTATTTTATAACTGAATTTGCCTTTAAATTTTTCTTCATCTGTATAACAACCTATTATATCTGTTTTTTCCCATTTCCCATCAACCAACTTACTTGCATATTCCCTCCAACTTGTTTTTTCTTCAAATGAAGGATTTTTTACATAATTTTTTGGTTTGAAAATTGATTCATCAAAAGAGACATCTATATTAACCTGAGAAAAACATAAAAAAGAAAAAAATAAAAACACTATAATCTTTTTCATAAATACCCCCATTATTTTAAATTCTCATTTTCCCCACTGGTCATCTATGTCTTTCAAAATTCCCTGGGACCAACTTGTTTTTTTTGATAATTTCTGAAATGGTATATTTTTTACACTTCCATCCATGTATAAAACATTTATTGATTTATCTGGATGATTGAAATATGTGGCTGTCTGATATACATTCTGGTCATACCAAATTACTTTATGTAATTGTCTTGGTTCAATTCTATCCCTTGGAGTAGGATCCCAACTGAAAGAAGTGCTAACTTTCGGGTCATGATAGTAAACATAACAATAAGAAGGGTACCAGGAAGTTAATTCATATTTTTTAGTTCTATCACTTGGTCATTTAAATACCCAGAATCCACTTGGTCGCATATTACTTCTCCACATTGCTCCAAGATAACCAAGTTTTGCAAGAGCAGTCGGTGGATACATACGCCAGGATTCTCCTCCTGTTGCTATATAATTTCCTAATCCATATGAGATAGGACCACATATAAATCCATCATAATCCTGTGCATACATTGCTTCTGCAAGATATATCTGTTTTAAATTTGCCATACATGCTGCCTGCCTTGCTTTTTCTCTTGCCTTGGAAAGTGCTGGTAAAAGCATCGCTGCCATGATTGCTATTACAGCAATCACAACAAGCAATTCTATTAGAGTAAATCCATTCTTTTTCATTTTTTCACCTCCTTCGTTTTTTAACAATTTACCTTTATTTTTCTTTTCTGTCAATAGGAATTTTATGTACTTTTTTGCTTTATTTATGTACTTTTTTGCTTTTTAGAATTTCTTTTGCCACTTTTTCTCTTGTTTCCTCTAATTTTAAAGGGTCTTTTATATAATCAACCATATCTTTTACAACTTCTTCTATAATTTTTTCAACTATCTCCCTTCCTGAAATATTTTCAAGTAAGGTAAGATATTCATAATCTTCAAATCCATCCCTTATAACTTCTAACCTTAAAGAAGAAACTGGTCCATTAAATCCAATTTTTTGCCAGGATAAATTAAAGAACCATCTCCATATATATCAGGATTTATTTTTTTCACTGTTGCCATATCTTCCCAAGGATCTGAAGTTTCTCCCCAGTAATTTGTTGACCAGTAGAGTAGTCCATCCACTTTATATTTTTTCTGTTGCCACATTAAAATACGATGTGCTATGGCCTCCATGTCAATATGAAAATTTGCATAAGGAGATGTTGGACCACAACAAACATACCACCATGAACTATCTCCCTTCTCCTTCTTTTTCAATTGCTTTTCAGGGTCAAAATAACTTGTAACTGCACACCATATATTTATTATTCCATCAAGAGTTTCATATGCACTTTCTTTAATGAAATCAGGGTCTATAAAAAAAGGAGAGACAATTCTAAGGTTCGGATCAATACTTTTTATTTTTTCAACCCTTTTCTTAAGTTCTTCGTAATGCTTTTTTGTCACTGGTTCATCCCATGGATAAAAATATGCTTTATTCAATACTCCTTTTTCTTTTATATATTCAACCCTTTTTTTCATCTCTTCTGTATTATCATTATATGGTATGATAAAATTTGTAACCCTTTCATCTTTAATATATTTATCACTTTCAGAGTCAAGAATATCAACAGGTATAAAAAATGGACTTATTCTGTGTTCAACCAAAAACCAGTAATATTTATCAAATACCTCTTTTACATAAGGAGAACCAGGCTGCAATCCTTCAAACTTCAAAATATTGTTATATGAAAGACCAAAAACATTTTCAGAAGATGGTCTATCAGGTAAAACAAAATCCCATACTTCTAAAAATAAAGGGATTTTAAAACTACCATATTTCTCAATTGCTATTTCTATATATCCGGAATACTTTCCTGCTTTTGCATCCTTAGGAACATATACAGTTATAAAAACTGGTTGATTTTCATTTTCTTTTATTTCAACTGGCTGAAAAGGAGGTAAAGGATCTGGATAATATTTATTTTGATTTTTTAAAAAAACATAATTTACAAGACGAATTTGTATATTTTCTTTTTTTATTTTTATACCTTTTTCTCCTTTTAAATCAGAAGCATTTATTTTCAATATTTTTATTGAGTGTTTTTCCGCTCTTATTACTATCTGACCCGATTCATATTCATTTTTTGCACTTTTTAATATAAGTGTTTGAGATTTTTTAGGAAGTGTGTCTTTGAAAATTTTTGTAGTAGCTTGTTCTGTCCAGATAGAAAAATTTTTACAGAATATAAATCCTGTCAAACTAAAAGTTAAAATTGAGGGTATCATTAAAATCACCTTACTATAAAACTTTTTTCTTTTTCCATTCCAGATGCAAGTTCTTTAACCTTTATAATCCATTTTCCAACTTCATCATTTTTTGCAATATCATACTTTATTTTTATATTTCCATCCTTTGCTCCATAATATCCACTAAATTCCATAATTTCATTCTTTGGGTCTATAATATCAACTTTTAAAGGCAATATACCACTTATTTTATTTCCTTCGTTGTCTGTTATTTTTATCTCTATATTTATACTATCTTTCCTTTTTGCTGAAACTGGAACTTCTATATTTATATTTTTTACCGGACTATCTGTTATCATAAATAATTTTCCCTCTGCTGGACCAAATCTTTCTTCTATTTCTATCCATCCATCTTTTATATTCCCTTTTATTTCCTTATGATTTATAAG
>CAYNUP010000057.1:0-8289 GCA_964400565.1 uncultured bacterium
GCAATGAATAAGGCAGGTGGTATGGAGGGATTGAGGACTGTTTATTCAGAAAATTATCTTGGATGGAAAATAATAGAAAACTGGAATGACCCTGTTCTTTCAACAAAATTTATAATTTCTTATTGTGTTCTTTTAACAATGTTATATTTCACAGCCCCATGGTATGCTCAAAGAATGTTTGCAGCAAAGGATGAAAAAGCAGCATATCTTTCAATGGCATGGACAACTTTTTTAACATTTTTATTATATTTTTTAATAATGGTTGTCTGCGCTTTTTCAAAAGTTGGCTGGCCTAATTTAAAACATGAAGAAATGTCGTTGGGTCTTGCAAATGCAATATCTTTCTGGGTTCCTGCTGGTTTAAGAGGACTTATGCTTGCTATGATATTTGCAGTTTGTCAGACAACATTAAGTTCTATATGGAATACAAATGTTTCAATGATAACACAAGATATTTATGTTGGTATTTTTAAAAAGAATGCAACAGATAAAGAAAAAATGATTTTCTCAAAAATTATTACACTCATTCTTGCTTTATTTACAATATTTGGTTCAATTTATCTTATGAAATATATACTTGCAATGCTTTTTATTGCAGATGTTCTTTTAACTGTTTCTTTTGCTCCTGCAATTGGTGCATTTTATTTCCCATGGGTAAATAGGAAAGGAGCAATTGCAAGTATTGTTTCAACTTTAGTAGTTGGTATTGTCACTTTAATTTTAAAGTGGGGACCACATGGACTTGAACACAATGAATGGATGGTATTATATGTTTCCATCTCATTACCTGTTATGTTTATTACTCTCTTTTTATTTTCAAAAATTACAAAGACAGATGATGAGGAGATTGAAAGAAGAAATAAGTTTTTAAGAAAATTAGGCAGGGAAGTGACTATCTGAAAATGAAAAACTATAAATTATAAAATAGGGGGAATTTATTAATATTATTATAGTAGCACATAGGGGTTTTTCAGGGGTCTATCCAGAGAATACTTTACTTGCATTTCAAAAGGCAGTTGAATTAGGAGTTGATTTTGTTGAACTTGATATACACCAGACACTTGATAAAGAGATAGTTGTCTGTCATGATTATACTATTGATAGGACTACTGATGGAAAAGGATATATAAAAGAGATGACCTATGAGGAAATAAAAAAATATGATGCGGGTAAATGGAAAGGATATAATGGAGAAAAAATTCCTATTTTAAAGGATGTATTTGAAAAATTTGGGAATAAGGTGAAATTTCTTATTGAAATAAAAGAATGTGATGTATCTGAACTTGTTAAACTAATAAAAGAATATAAAATGGAAAAAAGAGTTATTGTTGGTTCATTTAACTTTGAATATATAAAAGAAGTAAGAGAACTTTTACCTGAAATTTGTACTGCTTTAATAAGTTATGAAGTTCCAGAAAATATTAACCAACTTGTAAAATATGGAATTCGTAAACTTGATATAGAATTTCACAATTTAAATAAAGAGATAGTTAAAGAATTAGTAAGTTATGGTTTTGTTGTAAATACATGGACACCTGATACAGAAGAAGAATTGAAAAGAGTTATTGATTATGGTGTCCAATTTATAACAACAAATAGACCTGATATATTGAAAAAACTTATTTAAAATGGAAAAGGACTTTAATGTTATTGTTATAGGTGCAGGAATTATTGGTCTTTCTATATCTTATCAATTATCAAAGAAATATTTTGTTGGTTTAATTGAAAAAAATAGAAAGTATGGACTTGAAACAAGTTCAAGAAATAGCGAAGTAATACACTCAGGAATACATTATCCACCTGGTTCACTAAAGGCAAAATTATGTGTTCAAGGAAATGAAATGCTTTATGATTTTCTTGAAAAAAACAATCTATATTATAAAAAAATAGGAAAACTGACAATTGCAACTGATGAAAATGAAGAAAAAATACTTGAGAAAATATATAAGAATGGAAAAGAAAATGAAGTTATTGTTGAAATATGGGAAAAAGATAAAGTAAAAAAAATTGTTCCTGAAATTGAATGTAAAATTGCATTATATACACCTTCAACAGGTCTTTTAAATGTTCATTATCTTATGGATTTTTTATATGAGAAATTTATAGAAAATGGTGGGATTTGTGGTTTTGACGAGAAAGTTATAAATATTGAAAAGAAAAATGGTTTATTTTTAGTTGAAACTACAAAAAGTAAATATTATTCAGAAATTGTTATAAATTCAGCAGGACTTTATGCACACCAAATATCAAAAATACTTGGATTTAATTATGAAATTTATTGGGCAAAAGGTGATTATTTTATAATATCAAAAAAAATTAATATTCCTTTTCTTATATATCCAGTTCCAACAAATGAAGGTCTTGGAATACATTTGACTCCAAGAGAAGATGGAACTTTGAAAGTAGGACCTGATGTAGAATATGTTGAAAAAATATACCCTGCTTATTCACTTGATAATGAACTCTCAAAATATAAAGTTGATGATAATAAAAGGGAAATTTTTTACAAAAGTGTAAAAAAATATCTGCCAGAAATTGAAATTTCTGATTTTTTCCCTGAAAGTTATGGGATAAGACCGAAACTACAGAAAAAAGGATATACTTTTAAAGATTTTATTATAAAGCAAGAAATACCCGGTTTTATAAATCTTATTGGAATTGACTCTCCAGGTTTAACCTCATGTCTTTCTATTGCCAGATATGTTGAAAGTTTAATAAATTAGAATTCAGCCAATCCTGAAAAATTCTCCTATTTTTTTTGAAAAAAACTTTAATGAGATATAAATAGAAATACCTGTGATTATCATAACAAGAACTCCTAAACTGCACGCAGTATTTGGACCATCTGTTACTCTTCCTGCAAGTGTATATATTACTTTTGAAATAGGATAAAACTTTTCCCTCACAGCAAGAATTAAACTGCAACTTACCTCCATTAAAGAAAAGGAAAAGGCAAGGATTCCACCAGCAAATATCCCTGAACTTGCAAGTGGAAAGACAATTTTTCTAAATGTTGTAGTAGTGTCTGCTCCAAGAGAATAAGATGCTTCTTCAAAATTTTCATTCAGAAGTAAAAAAGAAGAATAAGAACTTCTTACAATATATGGTAATCTTCTTAAACTATAACTTAAAATTATGAGAAATACAGGATTATTTCTCGGGTCAAGAATAGTATTTGAGAAACTGGTAACATATCCAAAAGCAAGAACAATTCCAGGAATAACAAGAGGAACCATTGAAAGGATATCAAGAAATCCTTTACCTTTAATTTTCCATCTTGCAAGTATATATCCAATAAAAAATCCTAAAAAGATATCAAGAGAAGTACTCACAGAACTATATATTAAACTATTTAAAATGCCTGTCTTTGTTAACCTGTGAGTAAAAACAGTTCTGTAATATTCAAAAGTATATTGGTTAGGGAAAACAGAAAAAAACCATTTTTTAGAAAATGAATATAAAATTAAAGAAAAATGAGGGATTAAACTTAAAAAAAGAATTAAAAATAAAAAAAGGTATAAAAAGAATAAATTTTTCCCTTTTACTTTTTTCTCAAATATTTGCACTCCCAATTTTCCTGTTGTGTAAGGAGTTTTTTCTATATATTTTTTTGTGAATACAAAAAGGGAAAGTGTGATTAAAAGAATAATGAAAATAAGAGCATAACCAACAGGATTTGTATTTATATCTTTAAGAGAGTCAAAAATTTTAACAGAAATGAGATTGCTAAACTCAAATACAAGAGGCGTTCCAAGGTCTGTTATTGACCATATGAAAATTAATGAACTGGCAGCAAAATATCCGGGTAAAATAAGAGGAAATGTTATTTTAAAAAATGTCTGGAAAGAAGTTGCACCAAGGTTGTATGAAGCCTCTTCATTGGAAATGTCAAAATTGTTTAAGGATGAAGAAATATTTAAAAACATTATAGGGAATAAATGGAATGTTTGAAGAATAACTATACCTAAAAAACCAGAACCTATCCAAGAAACAGGATTTTTAATAATTCCAAGATTAATGAGTAAAATATTTAAACTTCCAAATCTTGAAAGAATCTGTTTTATCCCGATTGCTCCAACAAATGGAGTTGTAATCATGGGTAAAAGAAAAAGGCCTCTTAAAATTGTTTTTCCTTTAAAATTTAATCTGTCAAAAATAAAAGCAAGGGGGATGCCTATTATACTTGTTGTAATGACCACTATAAAACCAAGAAGGAAACTGTTAATAATAGATTTTCTTATAATGTAATTTGTTAAAACAATTTTAAATAACTCTAAGGTGATTTTACCATTATGAAAAAAAGAATTGAGAAAGATGTAAAATAGAGGATAAATTAAAAAAAACACTAAAAAAATTATAATTGCTGAAAATACCAGATATTTTCTTTTCATTCCTCAAATAACATTATTTTTTCTTTTTTAACAGAAAACACAATATTTTCATCTCTTTTGAATTTTTCAAAATTTTCGGGAGCAATTTCAATCTTTAAAGAATTTCCCTTTTCTGTAATCAAATTTAATTTCAAACTGCCCCCCAGAAATTCGTAATCCTTCATTTTTCCTTTTACTACATTTATATTTTCATCTACTGTTATACATTCTGGTCTAAAACATAAAAATACAGTTTCAGAATTTATTGTTCTATTAGATTTTGCGAAAAAAACTCCTTCTTCTGTTTCAATTTTTAAAAGGTCTTTGTTTTTTTCAATAATTTTCCCTTTTAAAATATTCACATCTCCAATAAAAGAAGCAACAAAAAGATTTTTAGGATATGTATAGATTTCATATGGAGACCCTATCTGGATAATTTCCTTTTCTTTCATTACTGCTATGGTTGTTCCAAGCATCATGGCTTCTTTCTGGTCATGTGTGACATATATCATTGTTTTCCCTGTTTCTTTAAGTATCCTCTTTAATTCATTTCTCATTTCATCTCTCAATTTGGCATCAAGATTACTTAAAGGTTCGTCAAGAAGTAAAATATAAGGATTTATAACAAGAGACCTTGCAAGAGCAACTCTCTGCTGCTGTCCACCAGAAATTTGAGAAGGATATAAATTTTCAACATCTTTAAGTTTTGTGATTTCAATTATTTCTTTGACCCTTTTTTCTATGAAATCTTCTGGAAATTTTTTAATTTTAAGACCATAAGCAATATTATCCTTTACTTTCATATGTGGCCATAGAGCATAATTCTGAAATACAAATCCTATATTCCTTTTATTCGGAGGCAAATTTGTTATATCTTTTTTATTTAAAATAATTCTTCCTCTATCCGGTTGAGTAAAACCTGCGATAATTCTTAAAAGAGTTGTTTTCCCGCATCCTGATGGCCCAAGTATAAAGAAAAATTCATTTTCATAAACAGTAAAATTTATATTTTTTAAAACTTCTTTACCATTAAATTTCTTTTCCACATTTTCAACACTTAAAATTTCCTTTTCCATTTTTTACATTAAATATTTCCCTTCTATAATAATATTTTTAAATTTTTTGAGAGAAAATTTAACCCATTCATTTAAATATTTGTTTCTGAAAATTGCGTCCTTCCAGTTTTCCCATAGAAATCTCTGAATTTTTTCGTCAACTGGTTTTTCATAAAACTTCCTTTTCAAATTCCTATTTTTTGTGTCTAAAACTATTTTCCATGCTTTTTTTAACTTATCATGAGGGTCTATCATAAAAGCACCAATCATATCATCTAATATTGCCCATCTATTTGCAGCAAGTTGAAAATCATATTTTATTGTATTTTTAATTTGGTAAGGATTTATATCAAATTCTATCTCAGGATTATCATAAATTTCAGGAAGTATTGGAAATCTATTAAGTGAATACTCTTTAGGACCTCCTTTTTTTCCTTTTTTCTGGATCCACAATAACTGTCCTTCATAAGAAAGCAAAAAATCAACAAATTTTTTAGCAACCTCAATATTTGGGGCTCCTTTTAAAATTCCGATACAGTCAGGATTTATAACTGTTTGATTTTCAGGCAAAACAAAACCAATATTTTCTTTACCATTTACTTCAATCTGTGCAAGGGCATAGGAATCAATACATAAAGATATGCCAACATCTCCTATTGCTGTTTGTCTTGCGACTTCAGAGGCACTTATAGAAAAATTTTTTGTATTTCCTGCAATTGAAAATAATGTCTTCCATCCCTCTTCCCATCCATATGCCTGTAAAATTATTTCATACATCATATGCATACTTCCACTATGTCTTGGGTCTGCTGTTCCTACAAGAGAATAATAACAACCTTCACCAATATCCTTCCATGTTTCTGGAACAGGTAGTTTTAAAAATTCTAAAACTTTTTTATTATAAAGTATACCAAATCCAGAAAGAACCACTCCATACCAGTAAAAATCTTTATCGTAATTTGGAATTCCTCCACATGTTTTCGGTATTTTTTTTAGGATACTGGTAGGAAGTTTGTATTTCTCAAGTAATCCCTCTTCTTTCAATTTTAAAAATGGGCTTAATCCACCACCAAAAAACAAGTCAATTCCAATACCATCAGGATTTTTTTTGAAAAGGGACTCTACATATTTTAAGTTATCAGTAGTTCCACCCTGGTCAATCCATTCAATTTTAACCCGTTCATTATAATTTTTTTCATACCATGTAAAGAAGGCTCTTGTAAATTCAATTTTTACTCCTTCCCAGTGTGGAGAAATAATAACAAGTTTTTTATCACAATTTAAGGTTATGGATGATAGAAAAAATAAACCAAGCAATATTCTTCTTTTCATAATGAATTTTATTTTACCCATTTTTTCTTTTTTTTTCAATTTAAAAAATTTGAAAAATTTAGGAATTTAGTGTAAATTAAAAATCTAATGGAAAACAGAATAATTTTTATAGGAGATAGAGTTAGCATTGAATTTTTTTCTGTTTTTAATATTGAAACTTTTTTTTCTTCAACAGTTGAAGAAACTGAGGAAATTCTCAAAAAAATTAATATGAAGGAAGTAGCATGTGTATTTATAACAGAGGATGTTTTTGATAGAAACAAATTTATGAAATATGTAAATTTGGGAAAAATGGTAGTTATTCCAAGTTTAAAAAGCAGAGAAAAAAAGGGAATTAAAATTATAGAGGAGTTAATTAAAAAAGCAACTGGATTAAAAGGAGAATAAAATGGATGTGGGAAAGATTATAAAAATTTCAGGTCCTCTTGTTCAAGCAGAAGGAATGAAAACAAGTAAGATGTTTGATGTTGTGAGAGTAGGAGAAGAAAAACTTATAGGTGAGATTATACGGCTTGAAGGAGATGTTGCTTCTATACAGGTTTATGAAGAAACAGAAGGTTTAAAAGTAGGAGATCCAGTTTTTGGAACTGGAGAGCCATTAAGGGTTGAACTGGGACCTGGACTTCTTAAAAATATTTTTGATGGAATTCAAAGACCTTTATCTCAAATTGAAAAAACAGGAGATTTTATTGTAAGGGGAATTGATATTTCTCCTCTTGATAGAAATATGAAGTGGAATTTTAAACCGACTGTAAAAAAAGGAGATTATGTAGAAAGTGTAGATATTATTGGAGAAGTAGAAGAAACACCTCTTGTAATTCATAAAATTATGGTCCCCTATGGAATAAGTGGAGAAATAATAGAAATTAAAGAGGGAAGTTTTACTGTTGAGGAAGAAATAGGAAAAATAAAAACGAAAGATGCTGAAATTCCTCTTTATCTAATGCAAAAATGGCCAGTAAGAAAACCGAGACCATTTAAAAGAAAAATAAATCCTGATGAACCACTTGTTACTGGACAAAGGGTAATTGATACTCTATTTCCAATATTAAAAGGAGGGACTGCTTGTATTCCCGGACCATTTGGCTCTGGGAAAACGGTCGTCTTACATCAAATTGCAAAATGGGCAGATAGTGAAATAGTTGTTTATATTGGTTGTGGTGAAAGAGGAAATGAAATGGCAGATATTTTAATTGAATTCCCTAAATTGAAAGACCCCAAATCAGGTAGACCCTTAATGGAAAGAACATGTTTAATAGCAAATACTTCAAATATGCCAGTTGCTGCAAGAGAAGCAAGCGTATATACAGGAATAACAATTGCAGAGTATTATAGGGATATGGGCTACGATGTCGCGATGATGGCCGACTCCACCTCACGGTGGGGCGAGGCACTCCGCGAGGTTTCAGGCAGGCTGGAGGAGATGCCTGGCGAGGAGGGTTATCCCGCTTACCTCGCAACGAGGCTTGCTGATTTCTACGAAAGATGCGGCAGGGCCGTATGTCTTGGCTCGGACGCCCGCAGGGGTTCGA
>CAYNUP010000058.1:0-3683 GCA_964400565.1 uncultured bacterium
AGATATAATAATAGAGGACTTTCAACCGAGGAAAAAATAAATAAACTACTTGGTTTATTAAAAAAATTTGACAAATTTGAAAAATGTGCTTATAATCTTAAAAGAAATAAATTTGGTGGCTAAAAACAGACATAACCCTAATATACCAAACCCTGAAATAATATTTCTATCATTCGGATAAGGTCTAAACCCATTATTTGCACATATTACTTCAAATCCAAGGTCATGAAAATATTTATTAGAATCAGGGTCAACTCTTGATGACCAGTTTAGAATTATAATATCTTTAGGAAGTAATTTAGTAATTTCATAAAGTCCTTTTTTTGGACCAGGACCATCACCATTATGATTTTTAAGTAACATATCACCAAACATCATCGCCCTTATACCTTTGTCTTTTAACCATTTATACCGGTCCTTCACATATTTAAGAAAAACCTCTTTTCTCGGAATACCATTTAATTTATCAGTTGCATCACTTGGAGGAGAAGACCACCATTCATCATGACATAAATTAAAATATTTACAATTTGGGGGTATAAATTCTTCCATAACAGGAAAAATGAACTTATAAAAATCAGGATGAGATACATTTGCCTGTCTTGCAAATCCTTCTTCAAATAAATCAGTAAATTTACTTTTTGGAACCCAGTTAAAATGACCCCCTGTTTCAAGTGCAGGAATAAATTCAACAAAATGTTCTCTGCAGAATTCCGCTATTTCAAGATATTGTTCTTTATTAATGAATGAGCGAGTGGTAATAAGGTCAGGGTTGTTTAAAATAAGTTGATTACTTATATTAAAACAAAGCATATTAAATTTCTGCCCAGCAACAACATTTTTGATATAATCTTTATACCATTTAATAACTTTGTCTCTATCTTCTTTTTTTCTACCCCACATAGGAGACTCCATATAAAATCTATATTTCAAATCAGGCCAATCAACTATTCTACATTTTTTTATTGAAGGTCTATTTTCCTTTAGCAATGTCCCTTTTACAATCTGCATGAAAGTTACAACTCCATAATAAAGTCCTGGTTCATCTTTACCTATAATAACTACTCCTTTATCATTAATAGATAAAGTATAACCCTCAGAAGGCAGATTTTTCACCTCATTTATTAAATCAAGAAAAATTTTTTCATTATGAATTGAGGAAATAATTTCAGGATTAACTATTAATATTACTGGATAATTAGAATAAGAAAAATCGCTTTTAACATTTCCTAATTTTATCCCTAAGAAATTATTTAACTCATTAGAAAGAAATCCTGCTGTTTTTTCGGTTCTTAAAGTGGCATTTTTACCTGTATATATTTTATATGTGTTATCAAGAAATAAAAAACTATCTTCCCATCCAATCTGTTTTGGGTAAGGATTTATAATAATATCCCCATATTTTGTAGTTTCTGGTAAAAAATTTTGAAATCTAAATCCTGCCCATGCAATTCCTCTTTTACTTTTTCCAGCAATACACAATCTATGTTCTCCTTCACATTCTTCAGGATAATCTACCATAAGTGAAAATTGGTCCATTTGACCTGAAAAATTTATTGATTTTTTATTATAAAAGATTTTCCTTGTAGGAGATATTATTTCAGCATAAACTTCATATTCATTCTCCCCTGTATCAGAAAAAAGCATCCCTTCAATTTTGAATTTACCGGGAGAAACTTTTTCTAAATAAATATTCTTAAATTTTAAGTTTTGAGTAGAAGGAGAACTAAAAACAAGTAAGGCAAAATTTGTAGTTTCTGGAAAACGCCTTGTTTTTGAAAAAGAAGAATATTCTTTATTACTGTGGTTTTCTCCACCTATTTGAAAAAAAACACTTTCACTATATAATTTTTTTTTTACAATCTAACTCTGTTAATGGAATACTTCCTTCAATATACCACTTATTTGGTTCAAGTTTACATTTTACTTCCCATTTTCCTGTATATTTTGTATCTGTTATTATCGCATCTTTCACTTTATCATAGTATCTTTTAATTGTTCCTTTGTACCCTTCGCTATTTACCATAAAATGAGTGTATGTCTCCATATCTTTATTACTATCTATAAATAATTCCAGACAGTCATCCAGATAAATATCATTACGGTCCTCTTTCCTTGTTGTTTTTAAGTTTGATGTATCCTTGCATTCCAAAACTGCTGAAAAATATAAATTATTTTCATCATATAATAACCTGAATTTTGTTTTTTCCTTTGGTGGAGTATCAGAATTTACATTGTAAGCAAGTTCATATTCTGGAGCCATTTCCCAACATTTTTCATCAAGTTTTCCATCAATCAAAGGTGGTTTTTCTGTAAAAAATGCTACTGCAGAATGAATTTCAAGAAGAGGGAATAAAATTGAAGTTCCATCCCCAAGTTCAAGTTTTAAAGGACCTATTGATATTTTAAATTTCTTAGTGGACCTGAAAAACAACATTTGTATTTTTGATATATCTAATTTCTTCCCTTCTTTATCTGTAAACTTATCCCATGTTAACTTTTTATATTCCCAATCAGTTCCTGTAAGATAAAATTGATGCTGAAATTCTCCATCTTCTGTCAATAACCTCAATTGGACATAACTTCCTGAACCATCTCCTTTTACCCAGAAAGAGATACCTTTAAACTTCTTTTTTCTCCATTCCCCTCCTCCATCATATTTTTTAATCCTCAATACTGATTTTTTCTCCCCTTCTGTTTCATATGTAATAGCAACTTCTCCATCAGGAGTTTTTTCATTAAGATTTACAGATGGAATACCTGATACTTCCCATAAATCTTTCTTTGAAAAATCTACAAGAATTACTTTTCCATCAGGAGTTTCATAAGGTTCAAATGCATTTAAAGAAAAACAAAAAGAAAAAAATATTAAAAATAAAAACCAACTTCTATTAATCTTCATTTTGACCCCCTTTTTTAAATATTGACTTATTTTTTCTCTCCACTTAACCATTTTATAGAATTTAGAAGTATTTTTAACTCCCCTTCTTCTGGTTCTTCCTCTTTTCCTGTTGAACTACCCTTTTCTACAGAAGCATATCCAGGTATCATTCCATTTAACACCACTTTACCCTTTCCTAATTCTCCTACTACAACAACTCCATATTCCATATCATCTCCTACAACTACTTCTCCTTTTTCTCCTTTCTCTATTCCTATGTGGTCATAATATTTATGAACTATTTCATCTCCTATTTTAAATCCCTCTGTTATAGGATGTTTCTTTATTATTTTTACTCTGTCTAAATTAACATTCCCAATACCTTTGCCTACTTCAGGAAAAATAATTTTATGTTTCCTGTATCCCACTGCATCATGAGTAAGTAATATCCCTCCTCCATTTTCTACAAATTCCCTTATTTGTTTCATTGCCTGATTTAACACATCTGGTTTTGGAATATGAGGAATAACAAGAACATCTACATTTGAAAGTGCTTCATTATCCAACTTTGGCAAACTAAAAACTCTTATTCCCTCTTTTTCTAAAACTTTTATTATACTTCTTGCTCCTATTCCTTCATAATATACACCTACTCTTACTCCCTCTCCTTTTGGAATTATTATAGGGACCTCTGGACTTTCTTCTACTTTTTTCTTAACCAATAATCCTTCAAATACTTCTTCATTCGGATATATACCATTATACTTTTCTAACTCTTTTTTACTTCCTATTCCTACTATAT
>CAYNUP010000059.1:0-2564 GCA_964400565.1 uncultured bacterium
CAAGTAAAAGAAGTATTAAAGGCGTAATTGAGAATATAAATCTTTTATGAATTTCAATTGAAGAATCTATATTTTTTATTTTTTTCAATTGGAGGATATTTAATTCATATATTTCAGGTTTAATTTCAGGTTTTCTGAAACTTTCAGGTAATTCTAAAAAAAACTGATAATTCTTAAATTTAACTGAATTTATAGAATTTGAAGTTGTAATTATAAAGTCACCATTTTCAAGAAAGAAAACAAGTTTATTTTCATCTATCTTATAAATAATCCTACCTTTTTCCGCCTTCAAAAAAATTGTTGAGTTTCCTTCTCTTTTTGTAATTGAAATATTTTTGAAATTGAAATTTTTATAAAGTTTCTCTATATAAACTGTTGCATTAGGAAAATCTTTTATTGTTTCTTTTTCAATTATGATAGAAAGCGGATTTCTTACTTTCAGCAAATATACAATATTTCTTTTATTAAATTCCATCTCTGGAACAGCAAAAAGGTTGAAATAAAAAAGAAAAAATGTAAAAATAATAGAAAAAATTAAAAGTGGTTTTACTAAAGTTGAACTTGGGATACCTGAAAAAGCAAAAATATTTAATTCTTTATCAGAAGAAAATGTTGAAAAAAGGGACATGGAAGATGTAAGAACTGTTAGTGGAATTACAATCTGAAATGAAATTAATAGTGTAAGTAAGAAGAATTTAACTAAGGGGAAAAAATAGAAAGTCCCCTTAACAATAAGGTCAATAACCTGAAAAATACTTCTGATTGTAAAGATAAAAAGGATAATCAAAAAGGAGAAGAGAAAATTGACACAAAATTCTTTAAAAATATATTTTGTTTTAAATTTCATAAAATTTATTGTAAAATAAAGTCTCTAATATGTCTAATTGTCAATAATTTTTTAAAAACAAAATGTATTGGATGTGGAAAATCTACAGGAATTAATTATGGTTTCTGTGAAGATTGTTTTTCTCAAATTGTTTTTATAAATGAAAATTTTAAAGATAGATATCATATAGGAAATTATGAAGGACCTTTAAGAGATGCTATTATTAAATATAAATACTATAGAAAAAAGGGTTATGCTAAATATTTTGCTTCTTTAATGGAAGAAAAATTGAAAAAAGAAAAGATTGAATTTGATTTAATTATTCCTGTTCCACTTCACTGGAAAAAAGAATTTATACGAGGATTTAATCAAAGTGCTTTAATTGGAAATTACATTTCAAGAAAATTGAATAAAAAAATGGTTCAAAATGTCCTTGTAAAATCAAAAAATACAGTTTCTCAGACAGAATTAAGTGCTGAAGAGAGAAAAGAAAATGTAAAAGGCAGTTTCAAAGTTAAAAATTGTGATATAATAAAAAACAAAATTATTTTACTTATTGACGATGTTTATACCACAGGAGCAACATTAGAAGAATGTAAAAAAATTTTGTTGAAAAGAGGAGCAAAAAAAGTTATAATATTAACAGTTGCCAAAAGTTAAATAATTTAAAAGGAGGCAGAAATGGTTAAAATAGGAATTAATGGTTTTGGGAGAATTGGGAGGTTGGTTTTAAGAAGTGCTATTGAGTTAAATTATGATGGATTTGAATTTGTTGCTGTAAATGATATAACTGACTCAAAGACTCTTGCACATCTTTTTAAATATGATTCAAATTATGGAATATTCAATGGAAGTGTTGAAGTAAAAGAAAAAAGTATAGTTATAAATGGGAAGGAAATAAAAGTTTTGAGTGAAAAAGACCCAAAAAATCTTCCGTGGAAAGACTTAGGAGTGGATGTAGTAATTGAATCAACAGGTCTTTTTACTGAGGCAGAGAAAGCAAAAGCACATATTACTGCAGGAGCAAAAAAAGTTATAATCACAGCACCTGCGAAAGGAGAGGATGTTACAATAGTTATGGGTGTCAATGAAAATATGTACGACCCTGAAAAACATGTGATTATTTCAAACGCTTCCTGCACAACAAACTGTCTTGCTCCAATGGCAAAAGTTTTAAATGATAATTTTGGAATAATTAAAGGACTTATGACAACAATACATGCTTATACAAATGACCAGAGAATTCTTGACTTACCCCATAAGGATTTAAGAAGAGCAAGAGCAGCAGCACTTTCAATTATACCAACGACAACAGGAGCAGCAAAGGCAATAGGAAAAGTTATACCATCTTTAAATGGGAAAATGCATGGAATCGCTTTAAGAGTCCCTACTCCAACTGTTTCAATTGTTGACTTAACTGTCCTTCTTGAAAAAAATGTAAGTGTTGATAATGTGAATTATGCATTTAAAAAAGCATCGGAGACAAATTTAAAAGGTATTTTACAATACTGTGACGAAGAACTTGTTTCAAAAGATTTTGTTAAAAATCCTTATTCATGTATATTTGACGCTCCATCAACCTATATTGTGGATAACAATTTTGTAAAGGTCTTTGGATGGTATGATAATGAATGGGCGTATAGTTGCAGAGTTGTTGACCTTTTGAGTTATATGATTGAAAAGGGACTTTAAATTTAAAAGTTGGAGATAAAAAACATTTTAATTACAGGTATCCCTA
>CAYNUP010000060.1:0-2346 GCA_964400565.1 uncultured bacterium
GAAAGTAAAATGGCATATGATAGGTCATTTACAAACAAATAAGGTTAAAAAAGCAATAGAAATTTTTGACATGATAGAAACAGTTGATTCAGAAAAACTTGCAAGAGAAATAGATAAGGAGGCAAAAAAAAGAAATATTATCTTTCCTGTTTTGATAGAAATAAATAGTGGAAGAGAAAAGCAAAAGTCAGGGGTCTTTCCTGAAGATGCAGAAGAATTGATTTATAAAATATCAAAATATGAAAATATAAAAATTGAAGGACTTATGACAATGGGACCTTTTATTAAATATCCAGAAGATATTAGACCATATTTGAGATTGACAAAGGAATTATTTGAAAAATTTAAAAATTTAAATTTACCGAATGTTGAAATGAAATATCTATCAATGGGTATGAGTGATACATGGAAAATAGCAATAGAAGAAGGAGCAAATATAATAAGAATAGGAACAGCAATTTTTGGTCCAAGGAGAGGTGGCTGAGTGGTTTAAAGCGGCCGACTCGAAATCGGCTTCCGCGGGAAACCGTGGACGGGGGTTCAAATCCCTCCCTCTCCGTTTAGCAATCTTCATTGAGGAGGGATTTGAAAAATGGAATTAAGAGTGCCATTGAAGAATCCAGAGCCAGATTTTGAAGAATTTAAAAAAGTTATTAAAAGTAAAAAGGCAGAAAAAGTCCATTTTGTTGAACTATTGATGGATTATGAAGTTAAAAAATATATTACAGAAAATTACTTTGGAGAAAAATGGATTGATTATTCAGAAGAAAATAAGGAAAGATATATTAAACAGGAGATAAATTTTTGGTATAAACTTGGTTATGATTATGTTAGAATTGCAGGTGGAATTACTTTTTATGGGAAATTAAGAAAGACAAATGATACAGCAATTTTATCAAAAGGAGAAAGGAATTGGGTTGAGGAAGGAACAGGTATGATAAAGGATTGGAGTGACTTTGAAAATTATCCATGGCCTAAAAAAGAAGAAATTGATTATTCAATATATGAAATAGCGTCAAAAAATCTCCCTGATGGAATGAAAATGATCGTTTGTCCAAGCAGTGGTGTCTTTGAAATAGCAAGTGAAACATTGCTTGGATTTGAAAATATGAGTTATTTAATAGTTGATAATTTCCTTCTTGTTGAAACAGTTTTTAATAAAGTTGGAGAGATTATTTATGAATTTTATAAAAATGTAGTTGAGATTGATAATGTAGAAGGATTTTTTCAGGGAGATGACCTTGGATTTAAGACATCTACTTTTTTATCACCAGAACATTTAAGAAAACTTGTAATTCCATGGCATAAAAAATTTGCAGAAATTGCTCATCAAAAAGGGAAAATGTATTGGTTACATTGTTGTGGAAATATTTTAAATGTAATAGATGATTTTATAAATGATGTAAAAATAGATGCATTTCATTCATTTCAGGATGAGATAATACCTGTATGGGAATTTAAAAAGAAATATGGAGAAAAGATAGCAGTTTTAGGAGGAATTGATGTTGACAAACTTGCAACTTATGATGAGAAAAATTTAAGGAAATATGTAAAAGAAGTTCTTGATAGATGTATGCCATATAAATATGCTCTTGGTAGTGGAAATTCAATAACAAATTATATACCTGTTGAAAATTATCTTATTATGCTTGACGAAGGATTGAAATATTCTAAATTTTAAAATTGTAGCCCTCTTGAAGCATTATTAAAAAGTTTTCTGGTGGTACATAATTTGCGATTGAATTGCCAGAACCTAAAATATAACCAGGACCAGCACATTTTTCAAGTATTTTTCTTACATAATATCTCAAATCATTTTCTTTCAATGTACACAATTTTCCAACATCAACTCCGCCTATAATTCCGATCTTGTCTCCATATTTTTCTTTAAACTTCCATACAGGCATAATTTCATCTTCAAATGAATGTTTTGCGTCAATTTTAACTTCTTCAATTAAAAAATCCATCAATTGTTCAATATTTCCGCATGAATGGAGAACATATATTTTATTATTTTCATGACAGAGTTCAGATAATTTTTTGTGCCAAGGTAGGATATATTTTTTAAAAAATTCAGGAGGAAGAAGTGTTTGTGTCTTAAATCCCATATCATCTCCCTGAAATACCCCAATAATTTTTTCAAACTTAATAAATTTTTTATATGAGTCATAAATTATACTTCCAATTTTTTCTGCTGCCTTTTTGACAAGTTCTTCATTATCATAAATTAGAAAACATAAATTTTCAAAACCAAATAAAAACATAAGAATTTCAAATATTCCTTGAGAAATACATAAAAATATTCCCATATTTTCTGGCAAAATTTCAGAAAGATATTCAAAAACC
>CAYNUP010000061.1:0-14388 GCA_964400565.1 uncultured bacterium
ATCATAACCTGCATCTCTGTCGGAATAACTTGACCCGTTTTAAGGGGATTGCGACTTCCTTTAACACCAATTCCCAATTAACTGTTATTTCTTCGTCGGAATAACTTGACCCGTTTTAAGGGGATTACGACTATAAACTAAACATAATGAAGAAGAAACTAAACATAGATTGTCGGAATAACTTGACCCGTTTTAAGGGGATTGCGAGAGAGGAAGTGTTATAGAATTGAAGTGTTGAAGTTAAATTGGAGTTAACCTGTTGAGAAGTAATATTCGTTTTTCTGGAAGTTATCAAAATAGTTTTTTAAATTGAAATTCTATACTTGACAGAAAAAATTTTTGTAGTAAAATGTTTCCTATAGGAAACTAAAAATTTAAAATTTTGTTTTTATAAGGGAACTAATGGAAAAAATAAGACAATATTTAATTGATTTTCAAAAAAGGGAATTTGATGTATTTGATAGAGAATTAAAAGTAAAATTTACAAAAGGATTTATCACTTCAATAATTGGAGCAAGAAGAGTTGGCAAAACTTATTATCTTTTCAGTTTGATAAATAAAATAAAAGATAGGAAAATTGTTCTTTATGTAGATTTTGATTTACCACAATTTTTGGATTTTGATGGAAGGGATTTGAAGGAACTTATTAATTTTCACATTCAGACATTTGGGAAACTTGAGTATATATTTTTTGATGAAATTCAGAATATAAGGAACTGGCAATATGGTTTGAAAGAGATTTATGAGGAGAAAAAATATTTTATTTTTATTACAGGAAGTTCATCAAAATTACTTAGTAAAGAACTGGCAACTCAATTGCGTGGAAGAACAATCACATACATATTATTCCCTTTGTCTTTTAGAGAAATTTTATCATTAAAAAATATACCTTGCTCTTTAAAATTAATTTCTACATCAGAAAAAAATAAGATACTTTTTGAATTCAATCAATATCTTGAAATTGGAGGTTATCCACAGATATTTAAAGAGCCAGATTTAAAAGAAGAAATAGTAAAAGATTATAAAGACCTTGTTTTGTTTAGGGATATGGTTGAAAGATATAATATTAAAAACATCTATGTGGTAAAACGACTATTTGAGTATCTTATTACTTTTTTTGCGAAAGAAATCAGCATAGACAGGTTTTACAATTATTTAAAATCCCAGAATATTTCGGTGAGTAAAAAGACCTTATACAATTATTTAGAATATTTTGAGAGTTCAATTTTTTTCCATTTTTTGAGGAGTTACAAAATAAAAGGTAGATTTAAGAAGGTGTATATAAATGATATTGTTTTTGTTGAGAAAGAGTATGGAAGGAGATTAGAAAATATAGTTTTTGTTGAATTATTGAGGAGGAAAGAGAATGTTTACTACTTTAAAAACAAATTTGAATGTGATTTTGTAATACATAAAAAACAAGCAATTCAAGTTGTATGGGAACTAAATGAAGAGAATAAAAAAAGAGAAGTAAATGGGTTAATAGAAGCGATGCAATATTTTAAAATTGAAAATGGCCTAATATTAACTTATAACCAGGAAAAAGAAATTAAAGTAGATGGATATAAAATTCAGATTCTTCCAGTATGGAAATGGCTTTTAAGATAAATGGAGATATTTTCTGAGTGAAAAAATTTTAGCACAAATGTGTTTTTTAGTGGGAAAGATTTGCCCCGTTTTAAGGGAATTATGTGGAGTACATTTTCTATTTAAAAACTAAAAAGGAAGGTAAAAAAGTGGAAAGAAACCAAAAATTGATATACTTGCTTTTCCTGCCAGAGGTGGAGCGGGTTTTTAATCAGAATTTTTCTTTTTTTAGTTAGTCCCCTTCCTTTAAATGATTGTATACTTCTAAAACATAGATAGCGTTTTTATTATATCATAAATTGCTTTTTCAGAAAACCTTTCTCTTTCTGATCTACTTGTAAATCTCAGAAGTTCACAAAACAATTTCTTTCAAAATCAATTCCTTTAACTGCTTTATTGTTTCGTCAAATATTGCTTTTCCTCTTTCTTTGTCACTATTCCTTGGGTCTTCTTCTTCTTTCACAGTAAAATCTTTTGATGGTTTACCTCTAAATGTTGGATCATCAACAATCGCATATTTTAAATTGTACAGAGGAGTAGGTTTTTCAGGTAATTTTTTAAGGTCTATACTTTCAGGGTAGTAAGCCATAAGTGTCTCTGTTTCTTCTTTTGTTGCATGTCCGAAATCAGGCATTCCTGACGCAAAATTAAGCATTGGCATAATGTGTAAAATTTTTACTTTCCTTGTTGCAATAAACTCCTTCCTTAATCTTTCAATGACTTCAATGTGATTTTCTGCTCCATGTCCGTTAACAATTACTACATTTTTAAACCTCCACATGTCAATTATAAGTTCTAAGTAGTTTCTAAGAACTAAAGCAAATACTTCTTCCTTAAAGTATAAACTTTGTAATGTGTTTTCAGGAAAATCCATTCCCACTATATATTCATCTCCTTTAAAACCAATATTTTTAAGCATTTCAGGACTTCTTTCTCTTTCTGTCCCAATAAATAGAGTAGGAAGAACAATTCCATCTGTTTCTTCTGCTAATCTCATCGCTGTAATCTCTGCTCTTAAAGGGTCAACTCCAAGTGGCAAATGTGGACCATGCCACTCTAATGGTCCAAGAGGAAGATAAATTAAAGATGTTTTTTCTCTGTAGTGAATTATCTCATCAGGTCTTAAGAACTGCGCGCATCTTTTATTATTCATGAGTCCCTCCTTTTTGTCAATGTTTTGTTTGTATTCCCTGTCTCATTAAAAACTCTTTTTCTTTAAGATTTTTTAATCTAAAAACATATAAACATCTTAGTAGGTATTTTATCATATTTTTACTGAACAATTTAGCATAAAATTATATTGTTAAAAATCTAATTGAAAGAAGTTATGCAAGTTGGTTAAATGATTTGGTAAAGAAATTAATTTTTTATAAATATATATTTTTAACTTTTTTCAAGATTTGGCTCTGTTAAAGGAAAGGGGAATATCTGTCCTTTAGATTTTTGAATTCTTTTTCATATTTTTGTGGAATATTTTTTTCTGGAACAAATTTTAATTTTAAAAAGTTTATAAATTTACCATCTTTTTGAATTCTGAAATCAAGATGAGGACCTGTAGCAGCACCTGTCATTCCAACATATCCTATAACTTCTCCTTTTTTAACCTTAACACCCTTTTTTATCCCTTTTTCAATTCTGCTTAAATGTCCATAGTAAGAAATATATCCATTAGGATGCTTAATTTTTACACATTTCCCATAATCCCCAAGCCAGCCAGAAAAAATTACAATTCCATTACCGATTGAAGATACAGGAGTTCCTATTGGAGCAGCATAATCAATTCCAAAATGTGGTCTATAAATTTTATAAATTGGGTGGAATCTTGAATGGGAAAAGAAAGATGTTATTTTTCTATATGATAAAGGCGCTTTTAAAAATCCTGACTCCAATCCTTTACCATTTTCATCAAAATATCCTTTAAAATCATCTTTTTCAAAATAAAAAGCATAGTATGTATTATTTTTATTTTCATATTTTCCTGCAAGGACTTTTATATCTTTCAAAATTACATTATTTTTGTCAGTCCAACTTTCCCAGATGATTGAAAATTTGTCATCTTTCTGACATTCAGTAAAAAAATCAATTTTGGATTCAAAAACTTCCGCAAATTGTATTATTATTTCAGGATTTATATTTAGATTTCGCATACTTTCATATAGAAAATTTTCTATCACCCCTTTTGCAGAAAAGGTTTTTCTATAAGTTTCTACTCTTTCATTATATGAGAAAAATTTTTCTGTATTTAAATCTTTCTCTACAATGTAATAATCAAAAGGTTTATTGAAATATTTAAATTTTAAAAACCGGCCTTCCCTATCAAAATGTAATTGCCATATGTCTCCTATTTTACTTTTTCTCGGGTCAAAAATTTCTCTAAGTTTTAATGTAATCTGCTCTTTTTCTTTATCTGAAATGCCTTCCCTTTTTAAGATTTCTCCTATCATCTCTCCTGCTTGAATTTCTCCTTCAATTATATTAACCTTTGGTAAAATTTTTTTCTGGGATAGTTTAAAAAATGGATAGAATATTATAAAAATTAAGACCAAAAAAATTAAAGTTTTAAATCCTTTTCTCATTTATTTCTCTTTTTTTTCAATAAAAAATTCTTCTTCCTTATCTATTTTTGGATAATCAGATTCAGGAATTGTAAAGATTATTTTTCTTTCAGGATGAAAACAATAGATTTCGTTTGCTGTTTTTTCCCCAAAATATATTTCTGTATGTTTTAAATTATCAAGGACAGAAATTTTAATCAAAGGAGGTGAAAGAAGATATTTTTTTAATTTTGTTTCTGAATAATCAACAAAATCCTTAATTTCAAGATACTTCAAATCATAGAGAAAATCCTCAACTTTCTCTTTTGAAACTTTTTTGGTTTTATCTTTTTCAATGTAATAATCTCCATTTTTCTTTACAATTTTTAATTCCTTATCTTTTTTAATTATTGAAAATTCACACACATCTGAAACAACAAAATCAAATAATTTTTTCTCTCTTAATTGATTTATTTCATCTGGTATTTTTTCAATAATATCTTTCTCAACAAGAAAAATATAAGGTCTTTGAGAATTTTTTGCATAATATAAATCATTTTCTTTTTTACCAAAGTGTAAAAAATACTGGTTGGTTTTATCTTTGATTTTAATTGTTATTTTTGGTTTTTCAAGTCCACATTCATTTTCTTTTTTTTCTTCCTCATATTTTTTAACTTTCCCATCAATTATTTTTTCAATTAAATCTTCAATTTTTTCTTTTTCTGCCCAATCTTTTAAAGGATTTTCAATATTCCAGATTTCTCCTTTTCTCCTGACCAAATAAGAAATTTTATCCTTCTTTATTTCAATTTCCTCTATATCATTTTTTGTTATATCAATTGGTAGAATTCTTTTGTCTCTCAATTCAAAAATATCTTTTTCAAGTATGACATTTAAATCCCATTTATAAACCAGAAGAATTTCTTTTTTATCCCTTGTTACATAGAAATAATTTCCAGAAGGGGTCTCATCTCCAATATAGAGTTTGAATTTTTTACCATTTTGAACAACCTCTATAAATCTGGATAAATCTTCAAGACCATATTGTTCCAAATTTTCAACTTCTCCTAAATTTCTTTCAATTTCAAGTGATGATATTTTATTTATTAAATTTTCAACTTCATTTTTATCACATTCATAATTTTTGTCTTTGATAATCCATGTTCCATTTGAATTCACAATTTCTATTTTTCTATTGCCATTTCCTATAATAATCTCTCCAATTTTGTCTTTTTCAATAAGAAATAAATTTTCTTTGTCTTTTTTTTCTGGTTTAGATTTTCCATAGAAATACCATATGGAAAGAGAGATTAAAATTACAAGAAGAAATAATGTTTTCTTAAATATTTTCATTTTCAGTATAATAATTTCCTTTTAAGTGTTATATATCCACCAATAATTATAATTAAAACAGGTAAAATTACAATTGATAAAAAGAATAAAAATTTTCCTGCTTTTTGAGACAAAATAAGAGGTTGATTTTTTTCCTCTTTACTTCTTATTGATATTAAAATTTCTTCTTCACAGAGATAATTTACAGTATTTAAGCCAAAGTCCTTATTACCAGAAAAGTTTATGAATTTATCAGAAATAAAATCAGAATCGCCAAAAACAGAGATTTTGGCTTTCTTATTTTCTCCAAGGTCTTTTTCTACTATAACAGCAATTGGAATGGGACCTCTTTCATCATTTTCATCAAATTTTACACTTCTATTTTCAATTTCTTTCATATTTTTTTCTGCCCAGGATGCACTACTTGTTCTTGCTAAAATGTCTCCTTTAACTTCAGAAGGCATATTTTCTCTTAATTTCACACTTCGGACAGTAGAAAAAATTGTTGCCAAATTAAAGTTTTTTGTAATTTCATGATATGGATAATCCATTACCAGAGGACTTAAAGCATCTCCAAGAAATTTCCTGCTGGCAAGGTCAATAACCATATCATTTTCTATTTCAATACCATATCCTTCAAGAAGTTTTGAAATATTTGGATAATTTCCAGGTTCAATAAATAAAAGAACACTTTTTCCTTTTTCAACAAAATTTTGAATTTCTTCAATTTCCTTTTCAACAAAATCTTTCTCAGGACTACATATTACAACAACATCACAATCATCAGGAATTCCGTCCCTTAAAATTAATAGTTCATCTATAATATAATTTTCTTCTTCAAGATATTTTTTGAATAACTTTATGTTTTCATCTATTCTTTTTTCACCATGTCCAATTGTAAAATATATTTTCTTTTTTTCTTCTTTTGTCAGTTTTAATATTGCTCCTGTTAAATCTTTTTCTTCAGGAGAATAAATTTTCTCATAATCTTTCTCGCTTTTTATTAAAATTGTTCCATAACTTGTAATTCCAAATTCTCTTGCCAATAAAACATCCCTGTCAAGGTCAACAAATTTATAACTTATAAACTTTGAATTTGATTTGTATTGTTCAAATATATCCTTTGTCCTTTCATCTATTTTATCTCTATAAAAAGCAATTATCTCTATTGGTTGTTTTAAATTTTTGATTATTTTTTTTGTCTGGTCAGATATTGAATACTTTTTGTTTGCTGTAAGGTCTATTCTTTTATAATATTTTGCTGAAATTAAATTAACAAATATCACAATACCAACGAATATAAGAACCATCAAAAAAGCATTTATTCTGTAAAGAAATTTTTTTTCAACCATTTTAACCTCTATACTTTTTTGAAATTAATATTCTCAAAGTTAAAAATGAAAAAAGTAAACACACACTTAAATAAAATATCAGGTCTCTTGTATCAAGAATTCCTTTTGGAAAATTTTCATAATGACTGTAGAGTGATATAAAATCAAAGAAATTTGAATATTTTGGTCCAGCAATTTCAGAAATCCATCCAATAATCCAGAAAAGTAAGGAAATGCCAAATGTAATAACTGCTGCTATGAGTTGGCTCTCTGTAAGTGAAGAGATTAAAATTCCTATGGAGATAAAACTTGCTCCAAGTAAAACAAGTCCAAGATAACTGTTTAAAATTACCAGTTTATCAAAATCTACCCATTTTTCAAGAGTAAAGATATATAGCACAGGAATTAAAGTCATAATAAAAAAGACAGATAAACATGCAATAAGTTTCCCAAGGTAAATATCTGAATCCTTTAAAGGATATGTAAATAAAAGTTCAATTGTTCCTAACCTTTTTTCTTCGGAAAATAATCTCATGGTTAAAAGTGGTAAAAGAAAAAGAGAAGTGACAGCCATATTGTGAAATAATGGCCTTGTAATCATTTCATTTGGAGAAAGGGTAAAATAAGGATATGGATATTCTGAATATCTCATAGAAATAATTGAGTAATAAGCAGAAAGAGCATAGAATATAAATCCAGAAATAATATTAAAAATAAGTATAACCACATAAGCAATTGGTGATATAAAATAACTTTTCAATTCCTTTTTAAGAACATAATACCATCTCATTTTTATTCCTTTGTTGTTAATTTCAAAAAGATATCCTCAAGTGTCATTTCTCTTAATGTGATTTCAAGAAGACCAAGACCATTGGTAACAATTTTTGTGGATATCTCCTTTCTTAAATCTTTCCCTTTTTCAGTAATAACAAGACATTTGTTTATTTTTTCTTTTTTTGGTGGAATAATACTTATACTTTTAATTCCATCAATTTCTTCCAGTACCTTTTTAACTTTTTCTATTTCTCCTTCAATTTCAAGATATATTTCAAGTGCGCCTTTTAATTTTGCTGTTAAGTTTTCAACAGTATCAGTTGCAACTATTTTCCCTTCGTTTATTATAATTACCCTTTCGCATACCATACTTACTTCAGGTAAAATATGACTGCTTAATAAAATTGTCCTTTTTCCAGATAAGTTTTTTATTAAATTTCTTGTTTCAATAATCTGTTTTGGGTCAAGTCCTATTGTAGGTTCATCAAGAATTAAGACAGGAGGGTCATTAACAAGTGCTTGAGCAATTCCAACTCTTTGTCTATATCCCTTTGAAAGTTTATTTATCAGTTTGTTCTTTACATCAGAAATTCCACATTCTTCCATTACTTTTGATATTCTTTTTATTTTTTCATCCTTTTTTCTTATACCTTTTGTTTCACAGACAAAATTTAAAAATTCACCAACCGTAAATTCCTCATATAATGGATTTCTTTCAGGTAAATATCCAATACTCTTTTGAACCTCAAATGGATTTTCAAATATATCATAACCATTTATTTTTGCTGTTCCAGAATTTGGGGGTAAAAAACATGTAAGTATTCTCATTATTGTAGTTTTTCCAGCAGCATTTGGACCAAGAAGTCCTACAATTTCACCCTTTTCAACAAAAAAACTGACATTTTCAATTGCTCTGGTTTTTCCATAATATTTGGTTAAATTTTTTGCCTCAATCATTCTGAAGCCCTTTTAATAAACTATTTTATTAATTGAGAAATGTTTGTCAAGAATCCGAATTCATTAAAAAAGGATGATTGTTAATATATTTCTATCCAGATAGGACTTGTATATACGATTTCATTGTTTTTTTGTGTAATTTTAAGATAATACCATGATTTTTTATTTTCATTTTTTCTATCTTCCCATTCAAAAATATAATCAAGTAAATTTGGTTTTTCAACATAAACCACCTTTCCGTTTTTAATCACCTCTATTTTCTTAATAGCATCACATCCATGTATATCTGCTTTTATTAAAACTCTATCTGTTTTGCCTATCTCTCCCATTTTATAACCAGAAATTGAAAAATCAACAAGTATTTTATCGCTTGTTGTAGCATATGTTTTTCTATTCCTCAAGGTATCAATAAGATTTTTTCTATCAAGTTTTTTTAAAAATGCAGCAGTGATACCTGATTTATATTTTATTGCATATGAGGTAAAGTGAGGTGTTTTTCCCTGGCCATTTGGGTCTTCAGGAGAAAAAAATACATTTCCGCTATGACAATCTCCTCCACCAGTAAAACCAACAACAGCACCTTCATTTAAAAGTTTATTTACAGGTATATCAAAATGGCCCGACATTGAATATATTTCAAAAAATCTTTCTACTTTAGGATTATGATGGTCCCAGAAATTCCCTGTATGACGAGTATGAGGTCCTGCAACAATGTTTTCACAATTTTCAAATTCTTTATAAACAACATCAAGATTACTTGTGGGTTCATACATTCCTCTAAATAGTTTTAATCTATTCTCTGAGGTATAAATATTTCTATGTCCCTGATTTCCTGCCCATTCATATCCTATAAGAGTACAGAATTTTCCATTTTCATTAAAAGAGTTTGTAATATCCTGCATCCATTCCCACTGGTTGTCAGTGAAATAACAAGCATGGTCAGCCGCAGCAGCAAAATCAAGACCTATTTCCTTTGCATTGATGTAAAGATTTTCAAATTTTCCAATTCCATCGCTCATTTCAGTATGTCCATGTATCTCTCCCCAGAAAATCTCTTCTCTTTCGTCATTTTTATCCATAATCTCCATAGGATTACTTTGAGCAATAATTTTTCCTGTATAATTATCGTATGCTTTTGCTCTATAAATGCCTGGTTTTAGATTATTAAATTCAATCAAAAATTTGTATCTACTAACAAGATTATTTGAGATGTTTTTTATTTCTTTGTTTTCCTTCCCTTCAAGAATAATAGAAATGTCTGTTTTCCAGTTTTTCTCCTCAACAATATTTCTATATTTGTCAGTAATAATTCCTGTAAGATAAATCTTTTCTCTTTGTTTTATCCTTCCAGGGAAAAATAAAAATAATCTTTCTGGTTTACCCGAAACAAATATAACATTATGACCATTATTTTCTGAAACAGGAACAAAAATTTTCTTTTTTTCAACTGCTACTGCTGGTGATAGAACAGGTAGATTTGAATACCAGTATCTTCTTTCCATTGTGCTGCTTGAAACAGGACATATAAAACTTTTATCTGTGCTATATTCAATTTCTATTTTTCCATTCGGTTTTATTCCATCTGGAAGAAAAAATAAAATATCGCCATCTCTATGTGATTCATCTGAAGGAATTTTAATATCCTTTAAAACAACTTTACAATCAGAATTTATAACTCTTATATAACCATCTTTCTTTTTATCTTTTTTTTGAGGTTCAGAGAAAACCAGTGAAAAATTAAATTTTATATAACTTCTTTCAGGAAGTCCTTTTTTCCCTGCTTTGTATATTAATTTGAATTTTACAGGACTTCCAACTTCAATGATTGCTGGATTAATAAAACTATATCCTGCATCTTCTCTTGATATTCCAAAAAGTTTTTTTTCAACTGATTGGATACTCCCACTCATTATTAATGAAATCTGGGTTGTAATTAAAAAATATGATTGTTGAGCCTGTTGTGGAGAAATTCCATATATTTTTAACTGACCAAAACCTCTTGGTTTAGCAAATTCAATATCTGTAATTCCATAATCAATCCATCTGAAACCATTTTTTTTAAAAATATTTAGTGGTTCAAACTTATAATGGTCAATATAAATTATTGGTTTTTTTGCTTCAGTCAAAAGCCATAATCTTTTTTTGTTTTTTGTTGGCGGGCAGAAATAAACCATATCACAAAAATCTTTTCCAGGATAAAAACTTGCATCTTTCAAGGGAAAAATTCTATCAGTTCTTATTTCTTTATCCATATTTAAACCCTCCTTTTATTTTAGTGAAAATTCAAAAACCATTATACTATCAGATTACCTGAATTACAATCTTTTAGATATCTTTTGGGGATATTTTTAAAAAAGAGTATAATAAAATAAAAGGAGAGAAATGAAAATAGGGATAGCATCTGACCATGCAGGATTTGAACTGAAGGAGTATCTAAAAGAGAATTTGAAAAAAGAAGGGTTTGATATTATAGATTTTGGTCCATCTGTTAAGAAAGCAGTTGATTATCCTGATTATGCTGAGAAAGTAGCAAAAGCAATCCAGAAAAAAGATATTAGTTTTGGAATTCTTATTTGTGGAACAGGAATTGGAATGAGCATTTGTGCAAATAAATTTAAAGGAATAAGAGCGGCAAGATGTTGTTCTCCATATGATGCTCTTCTGGCAAGAGAACATAATGATGCAAATATTTTAACATTGGGAGGGAGATTGCTTGGTAGAGAATTATCACTTGAAATTTCAAAAGTTTTCCTTTCAACTTCTTTTTTAAAGGGCAGGCATTTAAGAAGGATAAATAAAATTAAAAGAATGGAAAATGAAAAAAATTCTGGTTGAATACCTTCCTTATACCAATCCAGAAATTTTTTTTTATTTTATTCATAAATTTTCTTATAGTTTTTTTATGGATGTCTACTGGAATAAGAATGAAAGATATACAATTTGTGGTTTTTCTCCATTTTTAATTTTTAAAAGCAAAAAGAGGGATATTGAAATTGAAAATGAAGGTAAAATTAAAAAATTTAAAGGAGACCCTTTAAAAGAATTTCAAAAAATTTTTAATATTTTTAAAATTGAATATCCTTCATTTTTTGTCCCTGGTGGTTTTGGTTTTCTTTCTTATGACCTTGCATGGCAGATTATTAAAGACCTACCGGAAAAAGCAATAGATGATTTATTATTACCGGATATTTTTGTATGTTTTTATGATTCAATTCTGGTTTTTGATAATGTGAATAAAAAAACTATTTTAATTTCTTTAAATCTGGCAACTTCTAAAAGTTTTACAGATAAAACTGAAGAGAAGGGGATGATTATTAAATCTTTTTTAAAAAATGTTCCAGATTTAGGATTCAAACCACAGAAATTTAAAATTGACTCCTTAACCTCCAATATGAGTTTTTTTCAATATATCACCTCAATAAAAAAAATCAAAGATTACATAAAAGAGGGGGATGTATATCAGATAAATTTTTCTCATAGATTTCAGATGAAAGGAGATTACCAACCATATGATTTATTTTTAAAACTAAAAAAAGTAAATCCTGCTCCTTATTCTGGATATTTTAATGCTGTTGATTTTATTTTGATTTCAAATTCCCCTGAGATGTTTTTAAAGAAGGAAAAGGATAAAATTATAACAAAACCGATGAAAGGAACCAGAAGAAGAGAGAACAATTTTAAGATAAACAGAAAAATTATAAATGATTTGCTTACAAGTGAAAAGGATAGAGCAGAACTAATTATGATTGTTGACCTTGAAAGAAATGACCTTGGTAAAATCTGTGAATATGGGACTGTTAAAGTAAAAAAACTGATAAATCTTGAAACTTATAAAACAGTTTATCAAACCACATCTACTGTTGAAGGAAAATTAAGGAAGGGAATAAATTTAGAAGAAATAATAAAAGCAACATTTCCTGGAGGGTCAATCACAGGAGCACCTAAAAAAAGAGCAATTGAGATTATAGAAGAACTTGAACCAACAAAAAGAAATTTTTATACGGGTTGTTTTGGATATTTTGGTTTTAATGAAAATTTACAGTTAAATATCCTGATAAGAACACTACTTTTAAAAAATGGGATTCTATATTATCCTGTTGGAGGAGGGATTGTGTGGGATAGTATTCCTGAAAAAGAATATGAAGAAACAATAATAAAGGCAAGGAATTTATTTTTGTCAATTGATTTAAATGAAAATATGATTAGAAAAATTTAAGTGATAAAATAGATTTTTACAAACCCATCTTTTTTAACTGTTTTTCATTCAATCCCAGATAATGACCTATTTCGTGAAGAAGGACTTTTTCAATCAATTTTTCAAGTTCTTCCTCTGTATCAACTTGCTTTTCAATATCTCTTTTAAAAATAACTATTCTGTCAGGAAGAACAAGTGAGTAAGAAGGTGTTTTTCTTTTCGGAAATGGAATCCCATGATATAATCCTAAAAAATGTGAAGATGGTTTATCTTCAATTATTATTTCAAGGTTTTCAATTTTTTCTCTTATTTCTTTCGGGATTTTCAGGAACTTCTGATAAACTATTTCTTCAAATCTGGACTTTGATATTTTCATAAAAATATATTACAATCAGAAAAGATAAATCGCAAGTTTAAAAAGGAGCAAAAATGATTATAATTGGAGAAAGAATAAATGGGACAAGGAAAAATATAAAGGAAGCAATTGAAAAGAAAGATAAGGAATTTATAAAAAAAGAAATAAAAAAGCAGATTGAATGCGGAGCCCATTATGTTGATTTAAACGCAGGTATAGGAAAAGGAAGGGAAAGGGAAAAAGAAGATATAAAATGGCTAATAGAAACATTATATGAGGTAGGGGATTATGCTGTTTCTATTGATAGTTCTGATCCTGAAGTGATTGAATTTGGATTATCAATTGTTAAAAGTTCTGATAAAATAATAAATTCAATAAACTTTGAAAAAGAAAAAATAGAGAAAATGATTCCAGTTATTAAAAAATATCCTGAAAGTAAAATTATATGTCTTACAATGGATGAAAATGGTATTCCTTATGATTATAGAAAAAAAGTTGAAATTGCAGACAAATTAATAAAAATATTGAATGAAGTAGGAATTAAGGGTGAAAATATTTATATTGATTGTCTTGTTCAGCCTGTGAGTGTGGATACAAAAAATGGTATTATGTTTTTAAAAGCACTTAAAGAGATAAAAGAAAGATTTAATGTTAAAACAACTTGCGGACTTTCAAATGTTTCCTTTGGTCTTCCAAATAGAAAAATTGTTAATAAATATTTTCTTGCTTTATGTATCTATGAGGGACTTGATTCTGCAATAGTTGACCCTACTATACCGGATATAAGAGAGGCAATATGCTTGGCAGAAATGTTGACAGATAAGGATGAATTTTGTATGAATTATATTACAAGTATAAAAAGGGGTTATTTCTAATTCGGGGCGTGGCCCAGTCCGGTTTAGGGCACCAGAATGGGGTTCTGGGGGTCTCCGGTTCAAATCCGGACGCCCCGATTCGCAATCTTCTTTGGGACGGATGGTTTCGGTAAAACTGAATGATAGGGACAAAAATAAAGGAGAAGGAAGGAGCGTAGGAGAAGTGTAGAATGATATGAAAAGGAGAAACAATCCGGACGCGCCGGATTCGCGATCTTCTTTGGGACGGATGGTTTCGGTAAAACTAAATGACAGGGACAAAAATAAAGGAGAAGGAAGGAGCGTAGGAGAAGTGTAGAATGATATATAAGGAGAAACAATCCGGACGCGCCGGATTCGCGATCTTCTTTGGGAAATTTTTTATTTTGAAGAATATGATATAATTTAAAAAATGGATATATACGAAATAATTAGAAAGAGAAGAACAATAAGAAGGTTTAAGCAAAAG
>CAYNUP010000062.1:0-9591 GCA_964400565.1 uncultured bacterium
ATAATAAGTCCAATAAATAATCCTTTAAATTTTTCATAAATTCTTGCACCACCATATCTTAAAATCATAACCTTTATCAACCATGAAATAAAAATTGAGAACCATAAAGCATTTGTCATCATTATTGTTGAAAAAGCAAAACCAAGGGGATGGAATGGAAAGTTTAAAAATCTCAATCTCATTAAAAATAGAAAAATTGTAAATACTGCACCAATACCTGTAAATCCAATATATAACCAGTCAGGACCTTTTGGATTTTTTATTTTATCAGCAATATATCTCAAAGGGTATTGAGGACCACTAACAAAAAACCATTTTTCTGCATTTATCCCACCATACTTATAACATAAAATTATTGTTGCCCAGATAGAGGAAATCAAAGTTATAATTATTGAAATTATTATCCCTAAAAAAACAATTTTTCTTTTTTCTTTCAGTTCTTCAGATATTTTTAATCCATTTGCAACAGAAGCCATAACAAAAGTCCTTACATCAGAAGAATAAACAAATGTCAATCCAAGTCCAGTAAGATTTGAAGGACCAAGACGAGAAGAACCAAGGAAAGAATTTACTATAACAGGAGATATTACAGGTGCTCTTGTTGCTGCAAGCCCTCCTTCACATATGACCCTTGTTATTCCTATATAAATTAGAAATGCAAAAAATATGAATAAAATTGCAGGTAAAAAAGAAATTCCTGAATATAAAAGCCAGATATAAATAATTAAAAGAGAAATAACCAGTCCGATAAAAGAAAATCTTGGCGAAATAATCTCATTTTCTCCCTTTGATTTTATTATACCTATTAAACTTTTTCTTGAAATCCATAAACCATATAAAACAATTACAATTAAAGAACCAAGTGATTGCCAGCCAAGTAATGGTCTATCAGCATTATATGGCAAAAATTCTCTGGAACCAAAGCCAGTAATATTGAAAAAACCTTGTTCTATTGTAGTTAAAAGACAGAAAAACCATAAAGAAAATGAAAGAGGCAAACTGACAAAATATGTAAAGCCAATCATTGGAAAACTTATTCTAAAACTTAAACCAAGTGTTCTTCTGAAAATTGAAATGGTTTTTACAAGTTGAACCTGGGGAAAATTCGGGAAATAAAAGTGAAGTCCATTTATAAGTCCAAATATAAAAGGAATTAAAAAACCAAGCCAGAAAATTCCATTTTTAAATATATTATTTGTATAACAATTTATAAGTTCTAAAGGTGCTTTTGTCATTGGATAATTCAATTTTTCATTTTCTGACCACTGTTTATGGAGAATTACCATTATAAAAATCATAGATAGGTAAAGAGATAAAATTAAAGGAATCCATAAAGAAAGTGGCTTTATCCAACTTATCCATGGTATATTCTCACCTTTTGGAATACCTTCAAAGAACCATTTTATTGCATTTTCATCCTGGACTATAAGATTTCTTTTTATATGAGGTATTATAAGAGTATCCCATTCATTTTGAGGGTTTGAATAATATTTAACACCCCCAATTAATGGAATAAGGTATAAAGTAAGTCCCATAGTAGGAATAGAACATGAAACAATCATCATAATGTAAATAATAATCAATTCTGAAGTTTTAAGTCCTTCTTTTTTAAAAATTTTTTTAAAGAGATAATTGAAAAGGGTAATAAAAAATATAAAAAATATTGCAAATCCAGTTGTAAAATCAATCGTCATATAGGAACCTTGAATTTTAACAAGATTGTATATATCTGCTGTGCCTATTATAAAACATAAAATTGCACCTATTATAAGAGGCCTCATCCACCCTCCTTGTTCTGAAATTTCATAAATTTAATAATTTTATTGTATTTTCTCTTGCAATTTTTTTAAAAACATTCTCGCTTATCTTCCCTTTTTCAGCCAGTTCTGTGAGAAATTTTACAATAGGAACTTTCTGGTCGGATCTACAAATATCTGTTCCAAATAAAAGACGGTCTGAAAACTCATTTAAAAATTTTACTGCATATTCAGGGTCTCTTGCCAAAGCATTATATCCACTGCCTGCCGAAAGGTCTCCATACAAATTTGGATATTTTCTGAAAAGTTTTGGCACAATTCCTTCTTCAATTACAGGATAATTTGGATATCCATGTCTATCTTCTATATTTTTTAAAACTGAAATCTCTGCCCAGAAAGCAGGACCATGTCCAAGAAATTTTAAATTAGGAAAAAGAGAAAGACATTTTTCAAGTTGGCAAAGTCCAGGGTCATCATATAGTCCATAAGTATTACCCAATCTACCATTACCATCAAAAATTAAAGGAAAACCAACCTTTTCAACATGCTTAAAAAGATTTAAAACTCTTTCATCTAAAAATTGTAAATTTGGCATAACTTCTCCTATCCCTTTACATCCTAAAGATTTATAATAATTTAAAAATTTTTCAAAATCAGCATCTGGAGAATTTGTTATAGCACGAGGGTCTATATTGCAAAAAGGGATAAATCTATCTGGATACTTTTCACATATCTCTATTATTTCTTCATTTGATTGAGGCAGATATACTTCTGGATTCACAATAGGGAGCAAGACACCTTTCTCAATGCCAAGTTCATCATATCTTTTTAGAATCTCTTCAGGCGTTGAAAAAAGTGGTTTCCCATCTATCCATATATAAGGTCTTTTAAAAGCATGGCAATGAATATCTATAAAAATTTTAAGCCCCTCCTTTTAATCTTAATTAGTTATTATTGGAAAAATTATACCATAAAATTCCAAAGGTCAGAATTTCTTTAGGTTTTGTTAAAAATTCCACTATAAGAAATTTATAATTTTTTTAAATCATATTTTTTCCTTTCATCCATCTGACTGCTCTTTCCATTGTCTCTTCTGGTGTGTATTTTGGTTGATAACCAAGTTTTTTTGATATTTTTGAAATATCAGGACACATATGTGCCTTAAAGTGAAAACTTGCACCTATCTGGGGAGTAATCTTTTCAGAATATTCTTTCCAACTAACCCATTTTATAGGAATTTCAACATTGTAAATTTTTCCGTATTCCTCCACAAAATTTTTTACAGTAATAGCATATCTTGTCCCTACATTAAAAATTTCATACATTTTTAAGAATAATCTTTCATTAATTTTATACCAGTAATTTTCTTATATCAAATTTTTAGAACTCCACAAAAATCTTGACAATCACTTGTGTTTTTTTTAATCTAAAGAAAGGTTATTGAAAGAAAAATGTAAAGGCCTGTGATTAAAAAATGGAAAAAATAGAAATACTTGTAAAACCTGTTTCTTATTTATGTAATCTTTCCTGTTCCTATTGTTTCTATAAAAAGACAGGATTGATATATCCTGATGCAAAAGTAATGGATTTAAAAACGCTTGAATTTTCTATAAAAAAATTTATGGAATATTCTGAAGGAGAAAAAATATACTTTTGCTGGCAGGGAGGGGAACCTTTAATTGCAGGAATTGATTTTTACTATAATGTAATTGAACTACAAAAAAAATATGGAAAAAGTGGGCAGATTGTTGGAAATTCAATTCAAACGAATGGTATATTAATAGACAAAAAATGGTTAAACCTTTTTAAAAATTACAAATTTTTTATTGGATTGAGTATTGATGGTCCAGCAGAAATTCATAATTTTTACAGAAAATATAGAAGTGGTAAAAATTCATTTGAAGATGTCTTCGGAAAATTTAAAATTCTTAAAGAAAATCAAATTGAATTTAACATACTTTCTACAATAGGAGAAGAAACAGCAAAATTTCCTGATGAAATACTCAAATTTTTCATTAAAAATGATATCGGATATTTACAGTTTATACCTGCAATTGATAAAAAAGGTGACAAGATATGTAAATTTTCTTTAAAACCAGAGACATACGAAAAATTTTTAAAAAGGATTTTTGATTTATGGTGGAATGATGGAAATCCAATTTTTTCAATAAGATTTTTTGACAATTTAATTGAAGTTCTTTTAGGAATTGAACCATCAAGTTGTATTTTTAAAAAAAGATGTGGAGAATATCTTGTCCTTGAACATAATGGAGATATTTATCCTTGCGATTTTTTTGTTATGCCTGAGTTTAAAATTGGAAATGTTTTTCTTGATGAAATTGATAAAATTTACGAAAGGTTAAGAAAATTTGGAGAATTAAAAGAAATCCAACCAGATGAATGTAAAAATTGTGAATGGAATTTTATCTGTAATAATGGTTGCTTGTGGTTCAGATATGTTAAAAATGGTAAATTAGATGGCCCTGATTATTTCTGTGATGCATATAAAAAATTTTTCCCTTATTCAATACCCTTGTTGAAAGATTTAATTAGGAGAAAGAATTTACTTTTCATCAAACCATAATTCCTGTGGATGATAAGCCCAGGGAGGAGAAATTTTCCCATTTTCAGGAAATGGAGCAGGTCCTTTTACAAGGAAATCCTCTGTATCTTTCATCCATTTTTTAAGTTTATTTCTTATTCCTTCAATTATATCTTTATAATCCTGCCTGTCTATTAAATTTTCTTTTTCAAAAGGGTCTCTTTCAAGGTCAAAAAACATTTCAAAAGGTCTTATTTTGTCAAAATATCCAAGTTTTTTAAAATATTCTTTTGAAAAAGAAGGGTCAATAAGTGGAGGAAAATAAAATGGTCTAAATTCAAAACTTTTTATATACTTATATTTTTTTGTCCTTATACCTCTCTGTGGGTCATAACCAGCATGATAAGTCAATTCTATAAAAATTTCATCTCTTATTTCTTCTTTTTCTCCTTTTATAACAGGCATTAAACTTTTCCCTTGGATATTTTTTGGTATTTCAATTCCTAAATAATCTAAAATAGTCGACATAAAATCTACATTAGAACTTAAACAATTTATTTTCTTTCCTCCTTCAAATCCCTCTCCTTTTACTATAAGAAAAATGCCAATCCCTGGGTCAAAAAGAGTTGCTTTTGCTCCTGGAAGGGGAAGTCCATGGTCTGTTGTAAAAATTATTAATGTATTTTCATATAGATTGTTTTTTTTAAGTGTTTTAACTATTTCCCCTATTGCTTTGTCCACTTTGTCAATTTCAATATTGAATCCTGCCATATCTCTTTTTACTTCATCAACATCTGGTAAAAAATCTGGAACTTTTATATTTTTATCAAAATTCTCAACAATAGGCCATGGTAGATGTGTTTCAGAAAATCCAACTGATATAAAAAATGGTTCAGAAGGTTTAGAGTTTAAAAATTCAATAAGGTCAGGAATTATATCAATACAGGAATAACTGTTACTTTCAATAACTTTTTCATAACCTAATGTTTCACTTTTATCCCTTGATGTCTCATGCTGTATCCCAAAAAGATATGTATGATACCCATTTTCTTTTAAAATTTTTGGTAAATAAGGTATATCCTCTTTTAATATAAATCCTCTATGGGAAAGCCCATAAACACCATTATTATGAGGAAATAGCCCGGAAAACATACTTGCTCTACTTGGACTACATTGAGGTGCAGTACAAAAATAGTTTGTAAAAATAACTCCTTCTTCTGCAATTTTATTTATATTTGGTGTTTTAACAGGTGCTCCATAACATTCAAGATATCTCCCTGTATCATGAGTAATTATATGAAGAACATTTTTTTTCATTTTCACTCCTTCCTTATAATTCACGACTTTCCTTATTTTATCACAATTCTAAAATTTCCAAAAGAGATGTTGCAATTTGACATAAAAGGAGAAAGGAGTAAAATAAGAAAAAAGGAGGAACCAATGAAAATAAAAACTATAAAAGACAAAAATTACAAAGGGAAAAAAGTTTTTTTAAGAGTTGATTATAATGTGCCTATTGAAAAAGGAGTTATTACAGATGATACAAGAATTACTGCAACTATTCCTACTATTGAATATCTTCTCTCTCTGGGTGCTTCTTTAATAATTGCTTCTCATCTTGGAAGACCTAAAGGAAAAGTATCTCCTGAATTCAGTTTAAGACCAGTTGCTGAAAGATTATCACAGATTTTAAAAAAAGATGTTAAATTTGCTCCTGATTGTATTGGAGATGAGGTTAAAAGAATGGTTGATAATCTTAAAGAAGGAGAAATTTTATTACTTGAAAATTTAAGATTCCACCCAGAAGAGGAAGAAGGAGATGAAAATTTTGCTAAAGAACTCGCTTCTCTCTGTGATTCTTATGTAAATGATGCTTTTGGAACATGCCATAGAGAACACGCCTCTGTTTATACAATAACAAAATTTGCTAAAGATTTTGCTGCTGGTTTTTTAATTGAAAAGGAAGTAGAGGCACTTTCAAAATTACTTACAAATCCTGAAAAACCTTTTCTTTTAATTCTTGGTGGAGCAAAAGTTGCTGATAAAATAAACATGGTTAAAAATCTTCTTGATAAAGTTGATACAATTATTACAGGTGGAGTTATGGCATATACATTTATAAAAGCAAAAAACTGGGAAGTGGGCGATTCAAAGGTTGAGGAAGAAGCAGTTGGTCTTGCGAAAGAAATAATAAAAGAAATTAATAAAAGACACCTTGAATTCCATACACCTCTTGACCATGTAATTGTTCAAAAAATTTCTGAAGATGCAGTTCCAATAATAACAGAAAGGGGGACTGTTCCACATGGATGGAGAGGAGTTGATATAGGTCCACAGGCAATTGAGGAATATACTGACTGTATAAACAGAGCAAAAACAATTTTCTGGAATGGACCAATGGGAATTTATGAAATAGAGAAATTTGCAAAGGGAACTATTGAAATAGCAAAAGCAATAGCAAATTCAAAAGCATATTCTGTTATTGGTGGAGGAGATTCAATAGCAGCAGTAAATAAAGCAGGGGTTAGTGATAAAATTTCCCATATATGTACAGGCGGTGGTGCTTCTTTAGAATTTCTTGAAAAAGGAACTCTTCCTGGAATAGAGGTTTTAAAAGAATAAAAATCTTCTCAAAAAAAGGAAAAAAATGAAAAAAACACTTATTGCTGGAAACTGGAAAATGTACAAAACACCTACTGAATCTATAAACTTTGTAAATCAGTTGATAAAAAATCTAAAAAAGTTTGAAGATAGAGATGTTTTAATATGTGTTCCTTTTACTTCTCTCTGGCCTGTTTCTCAAATTATTAAAGATTCTCCTTTAAAACTTGGGGCCCAAAATGTTTTTTTTGAAAATGAAGGTGCATTTACAGGAGAAATTTCCCCTTTAATGCTTAAGGATATAGGAGTTGAATATGTTATCTGTGGACATTCTGAAAGAAGAAATATATTTGGAGAGACAGATGAAATTATAAACAAAAAAGTTAAGAAAGTGGCGGAAATGGGAATGAAACCCATTTTATGTGTGGGAGAAAAACTTAAGGAAAGGGAAGAGGGGGAAACATTTGAAGTTGTGGAAAATCAAATAAGAAAATGTCTTGATGGTTTTAAAAGTATAGAAAATCTTGTAATTGCTTATGAACCTGTATGGGCTATTGGAACTGGAAAAACTGCTTTACCACAGCAGGCAGAAGAAGTTCATATTTTCATAAGGGAAATTATTGCTGAAATTTACAATAAAGAGGTGTCTGAAAACTTAACAATTCTTTATGGAGGAAGTGTAAAACCAGAAAATATTGACCAACTTATGAAAGAAAAAAATATAGATGGAGTGCTTGTTGGAGGTGCATGTTTAAAAATAGATTCTTTTATAAGGATTATTAACTACAGGACAAATGAGAGTTCTTTATAATTTTTTTAATTCTTTTAATTACTTTTTCTTTTCCAAGAAGTTCTATCATTCCAAATAAATCTGGTCCTTTTGTTCTTCCACTTACTGCAAACCTTAAAGGATGAAAAACAGAAGATGTTTTAATACCTTTTTCCTTACAAAATTCCCTTATTCTTTTTTCAATCTCTTCTTTATTAAAATCCTCCATCTTTTCTAAAATTTCAGAAATTTCATTTAAAATTTTCTTTGTCTGCTCATTTATAAGTTTGTCAAATTCTTCCTTTTCATATTCTGGTTCTTTAAGAAAAAATTCTATAAGATATGGCACTTCCTTTAATGTTTTTATTTTTTCCTGTTCAAGAGATATCGCTTTTTTTACATATTCTTCATTTTCAAGAGATAATCCTGCTTCTTTTAAAAATGGAATGGAAAGAGAGTATATCCTTTCAACAGATGTATTCCTTATATAAAAACTATTCATCCACAATAATTTTTCAGGATCAAAAATTGCACTTGCTTTATGACATCTTTCTATTGAAAACTCATTTATCAATTGGTCTTTTGTAAATATCTCTTTACTTTCTGTTGTCCCCCATCCTAAAAGTGCTATATAATTAAAAAATGCTTCTGGTAAATATCCATTTTCTCTATAAACTCTTACAGAAGTGGCTCCATGCCTTTTACTCAATCTTGTTCTATCAGGTCCAAGAGTCATAGACATATGGGCAAATTCAGGTATTTCTGCTTTTATTGCTCTAAAAATTAAAATATGCTTTGGGGTATTTGAAAGATGGTCTTCTCCTCTTATAACATGTGTAATCTTCATTAAATAATCATCAACAACAACCGCAAAATTAAAAGTAGGAGTTCCATCTGACTTCATTATAACAAAATCTGTTAAATTTTCTCCTTCAAAAACAACTCTTCCTCTTATTAAATCATTGATCTCAATTGTCTCTGATGGAACTCTCAACCTCAAAACAAAATTTCTTCCTTCTCTTTCATACTGACTTATTTTTTCTCTTGTCAAATTCCTGCATCTACCATCATAACCGGGTGGAAGTCCTTTTTCTATTGCTTTATTTCGCATCTCTTCAAGTTCTTCTTTTGTGCAATAACATTTATAAACATATCCTTCTTTTAAAAGTTTTTCAGCAAATTCTCTGTAAATATCAATTCTTTCACTCTGTCTGTAAGGTCCATAAGGTCCGCCAATATCAGGTCCTTCATCCCATTCAATACCAAGCCATTTTAAATCTTCAATTATTGCCTTTTCATATTCTTTTTTACTTCTTTCTTTATCTGTATCTTCAATTCTTAAAATAAACCTGCCATTATTTTTCCTTGCAAATAAATAATTAAAAAGGGCTGTTCTTGCATTCCCTATATGTAAAAAACCTGTTGGGCTTGGTGCAAATCTAACCCTTACCATATCTCTCCTTTTTTAAAATTATACCATAACAAATTATTGGGACAACTTGAAAAACACAACATCCTCTTCTTTTATCCTATCTTTTTGACTATCAAATACTTGTGAACATCAGAAGTTCACAGGGCAGAAAGGATATCACCTACAAGGTAAAGGGACCCAAAAATTAGCCAGTTCTTGTCTGTTTTTTTTATAAACTCGTATGCTTTTTTAGGGTCTTCAATTATTTCAACTTTTTTTCTATTATTTACAAGGGATGCAAGAACTTCCGGCTGGATTGCTCTATCTGAATTTGGCTTTGTAAAAATTATATGCTCTGTATATTTTTGAAAAATTTTAACCATATTTTTGTAATCTTTATCTTTTAGAATTCCGACAAGGAAAGAAAATTTTTTATCAGGAAATATTTTTTTTAAATTCCTCATTAAATTTTTTACTCCATCTGGATTATGTGCACCATCAAGTATTATAT
>CAYNUP010000063.1:0-6301 GCA_964400565.1 uncultured bacterium
TTTTAATTGACTGAATATTTTTTTTGCTGGCTCCTTTTTGAATAATTTAAATCCACATTGAGTATCTTTAAAGTCATTTATAACTATCAATCTTACAAGTAATGGAAAAATTTTTCCTATAATTCTTCTATAAAATGGCTGGGGAATAACTATTTTTGAATCATTTAATCCCCTTGAGCCAATGGCAATATCATAACCATTTTCAATTTCCTTTTTAAGTTTTTCAAATTCTTCTATAGGGGTTGATAAATCAGCATCTGTGAATAAAATTAAGTCACCTTTTGCATTTAAAATACCTGTTTTAACTGCCGCTCCTTTTCCCATATTTTTCTCATGTTTTAATATTCTAATTTCTTTTTTATCTGAAGAAAATTTTTCAACAATTTCAGCAGTTTTATCATTACTTCCATCATCAACAACAATAATTTCAAATTCAACCTTTTTTTCTTTAAAATATTCATAAACTTTCTTTAATGTTTTTTCTATTCTTCTTTCCTCATTATAAGCAGGTATAATTATAGAAATCTCCATTTTTTTAAAATTGCCCATATATAAAGTTTAATATAAGGTAATGTTTTTGATAGTTTAAATTTTGATTTCCCTTTTTTTCTTCCATACCATACAGTTGGAACTTCAGATATTTTATAACCAGAAAAATAAAATTTTAAACATGCTTCCATTGATATTGAAAAACCAGTTGATTTTAATTTTAATGAATTTAGAATTTTCCTTCTATACATTTTAAAAGCATTTGGACAGTCCTTTGTCGGAATTTTAATTAGATAATATAAAGAAACTCCTACAAATTTTGAAAAAAAGGATTGTATTTTAGGTCCTCCAATTTTACCCCCACCTTTTGTATATCTTGAACCACATATTAAATCATACCCTTTTTTTGCTTTTTCCATCATTTTTTTTATCGTTTCAGGACTATCACAACCATCTGCCATAACAGGTAAAATAAATTCACCTTTTGCATTTTCAAAACCTGTCTTTAAAGTATTTGCAAATCCAGGACTTTTTTCATTTCTTACAATTTTCAAAAATTTATATTTTTCACATAATTTTGAAACTATTTCTTCTGTCTTATCTTCTGAATGGTCATTTACAACAATTATTTCTGTCTCTTCTGTATTTATATGAGGAATTAAATTTTCAATTGTTTCTTTTATATTTTCTTCTTCATTTCTTGCAGGAATAACTATACTTAAAAATAAATCCATATTTTTCAAACAAGTCCTTTCTTTTTTAATTCTTTGTGCACTTTTTCAAATTTATCTACTGCTTTTGTTTCTTTCGCCCATTCAATTAATTTTTTAAGTCCTTCTTCAAGAGTTGTTTTTGGTTCAAATCCAATTTTATTTTTTATTTTACTTATATCTGCATAACAATGTCGTACATCTCCTTTTCTGAATTTATAAGTAATTTCTGGTTTTAAATCTTTACCAAGTAATTTTATAAGTAGATTTGCAATTTCAACAATTGAGATTGGTTTTCCACTTCCAACATTAAAGATTTCATAATTTGCCTGGTCTTTTTCCATTGCCAGAATACATGCATTTACAACATCTCCAACCCATATAAAATCTCTTGTCTGAAGTCCATCTTCAAAAATTACAGGTGATTTATTATTTTTAATCCTACTTAAAAAAATTGCACATACACCTGTATATGGATTTGAAAGGGATTGCCTCGGCCCATAAACATTAAAAAATCTTAATGAGACAACAGGTATATTATATGTTTTCCCAATTAAAAGAGATATTTCTTCCTGTTCTTTCTTGGTTATTGCATAAATTGAATTACTTTTTAAAGGTAGAGTTTCAGGAGTAGGGTAGGGAGTTATATTTCCTTTACAGAAAGGACATTTTGGTTCCCAGTCGTCTATTTTCTCTTCTAAAAAATTTCTTAATTCTGGTTTAACATCTCCGCATTTTTTACATTTATAAAGTCCTTCTCCATATATACTCATTGAAGAAGCAATAATCAATTTTTTAATCCTGTTTTTTGTATTAACAATAATATCAAGTAAATTTGCAGTTCCTCCTATATTAACATTTACATACTCTCTGATTTTATATTGAGATTGCCCAACCCCAACCTTTGCTGCAAAATGGAAAATACAATCAACTTCTTTAATTAATCTTTTTAATTCCTGCTTTTTTCTTATATCTTCAAAAATATACCTTGCTTTTAAATTTATGTAATTAGGAATACCATCAGGATGAACCTGCGGGTCTAAATTATCATAAACAATAACTTCATATCTTTTTTTTATAAGTTCATCGACAAGATGACTACCAATAAATCCTACCCCTCCAGTAACAAGTATCTTTTCCATATTTTTAAATTTTGCTTTTTATAATTAATATAAGATAAAAATTAACTTTGTGCAAAATTAAATGTGAATAATGGGGGATAAAAACTTGACAAAGAATAAAATTAGTGTTATAATACTAATTAGAAAATGGAAGAAATAAAAAAGAGGGAGCCATTATATAAAGAAATAAAAGAAATTTTAAAAAATGATATTCTGAATAGAAAAATTGATTTATTATCAGAAAGTAAAATTATTCATCAATTCAAAGTTTCATCAACCACTGCAAGAAGAGTTTTAAATGAGTTAGAAGAAGAAGGTTTTATTGAAAGAAGGGTTGGGAAAGGAAGTATTATAGTTTTACCATCAGAAAAAAATATAAAAGAATTGGGAGTTATATTTTTTGATATTTATGACCCTGACCAACCATTTATTTCTGAAGTAGTAAAAGGTATTGAAGAAAAATCAATAATTAAAAACTATTATTTACATCTTTATACAACAAGGAAAAAGCCGATTTCAGAAAATTGTAATTCTTCTTTATATCACATAATAACAAGGAGAAAAATAGATGGATTGTTTATTCTTTCCCCAATTTCTAAAGAAGACATAATTTTTTTAAAAAAAGAAAGGATGCCATTTGTAGTGATAGGGAATATTTATTCTGAAATAAAAGTGCCAACTGTCACCTTTGATTATGAAAATGCGATTAAATATGTATGTGAGGTTCTTTTCGGATATGGATATAAAAAGGTTGCTCTTGTGACAGGACCAAAAGAAGAAAATGGGATTAAAAGAGGAGGATATTTCTGTTTATTAAGTTATAAAAAGTTTTTAAAAGAAAAGGGTATTCTTTACAATAGTAAATTGGTTAAAGAGGTAGAAAATAGACAAGATTATGGATATAAAGTGATGGAAGAATTTTATTTATTAGATGAAGGAGAAAGACCTGAAGCAATAATCATTACAAGTTTTAAAGCAAGTGAAGGTGCATTAAAATTTATTAAAGATGATTGGAAAGTATTTATTGTTCCATTTACTGATGGAGATATAGAATATTCATTTTATATAAAATGTTCATACAGAGAAATTGGTAAAAAAGCATTTAATTTATTGGAAAAACAGATAGAAGAAGGGATTGAGGTTTTAGAAAAGAAAAGAGTATCGTTAGAAGTAATAAATGAATTGGAGAAAGGAGGTGCATATGAAAAGAAGGAATTTTAATAGGAATGGCTTCACTTTAATAGAATTGCTTGTTGTAATCGCTGTAATAGCAATTCTTGCAGCAATGTTATTACCTGCACTAAGTAAAGCAAGAGAAAGAGCAAGACAGGCAGTATGTATGAATAATTTAAAACAACTTGCATTTGGAATGATTATGTATACTCAAGATTATGATGGATACTGGCCTTGTTATCCAACAACTGAATCAGGGTGGAAATGGGATAGACAAATTTCTCCATATATTGGATATAAATGGGGAAAGTGGATACCACCAATTTTTCACTGCCCATCTGGAAGGGTTATGAAACCATGGGGTATAGTTCTTGGACACTCCAGAGGTTATAGCATGAATGAATGTTTAGCACCTCTTGCTGATCAATATGGGGAGTTAGGAGGAGATTTAGGAAAGTTGTACATGAATTGGAAAATAGGAAGAGTCCCGAGAGCCCTTGGTTTGCTTTTTGAATATAAAGTCACTTTGCAGGGTAAAGATTGGGAAGGATATTGCGGTTATACTCGTGATAATAGTTATACTCATTATGGAGAGATTGTAGAATTAGCATGGAGGCATAATAATGGAATGAATTTTGCTCAAACAGATGGAAGTGTAATATGGACAGGTCCTGGAATAAGTATGAGAGGAGAAAAAATTAGATGGTGCTGGCATTCAGATAAAGGATATTATCAGGACGGGAAGTGGATAAAAGAACCATAAAAAGGAGAAGTGAATGAAGAAATTTAAAAAGATAATACCTGTATTTTTCTTAAGTTTTAGTTTTTTTGTTTTTTCTGAAAATTATTTTTTAGGTTCATTTATTAGTGCAAGTCGGTTCTGGAAAAGAATTTATAATGACCCATTTCCAGTAAAGATTATAGTTAAAGATTTGGCAGAATTAGGAGTTAATAATATATTGTTCTATGACCAGTTAGATAGAGGTGCTGAATTTTTACATCCAACAAAGGTAAAAAATGCACTGGCATATAAACAATTCTTAGATAATAGAGATTTTTTAAATGAATTATTAGAAGAGGCAGGCAAATATAATATAAATGTATGGATTGGTTGGACACCTCCTTCTAAACAAGCAGAAAGCAAACATAAAGGGAAAGGCGGTTTGTATGATATTGATTATGGATTAAACAGTCCAGAATTAAAAGAAGTATATAAAAGTTTAATAAAAGAGATAGGAGAAAGGTATAAAAAATATAAAAATCTTGCTGGAATCTTTTGGGAAGAAATGAATGTTTCAGAAGCAGTAGACAATCATGAAGATGATATAGAGGAGTTTAAAAGATTTTGTAAGGATAGATTTGGAGAAGAGTATAAAGAAGATAAATTACCTGCAAAAGTAAATCCAGGGGATAAATGGTGGAGAAGATATGTTTTGTGGAAAAATGATATTGTTACAGGTTTTGTGAAGGAAATAGCAAATTATGCTAAAACAGAAAACTTGAAAACTTTGTTTCTTTTTTATGTTCCTGAGTCATATACAGGTGCATCCTGGAAATGGGGTTATGATATTATTGGACTGGAAAAAGTTTGTGATTACATATGGGTTGGTGGACATAGAGGAGAAAGAAGTAAGTTTTATCAATCAATTAAAGGAATAATAATAGATTTTGGTCCAAGTTATCCAAACCAAATTTTATCAAGAAATTATTCTTATGCTTTTCACGGATTGCCTTTGAATTTTTATGAACACAGATTTCCAATTTATGTAAAGGAAGTGAGAGATTTTTATTCTTCAAGTAAAGAATTTACTGAGAAATATGGAGATTTTTATACAGGCAGATTTGGTTTTTCAGAAAAAGATGTGGAACTTTTTCTTGGAAAAGAAAATTTAAAGAACTGGTTAAATTTAATGGTTTCATTTCAACCTGGTGAAAGTCCATCAAAGATAGCAGCAGTAATAAATCCAGTGCCATTTATATTAAAAAATCCTTCAATGACTGGTGTTGAATATGATAAAAAAGTTGCTTCTCTAATGGAAAGTTTAACAGGTTTTTTTGATATAGATGGTTTTATAATTGACTCATTGAATATGGATAATAATTTGAAGAAATATTCTTTTATAATAATACCAGAGGATATGGCAACAGGATTGAAAAAAGATGTTTATGATAGGTTTTTAAAATATGTTAAAAATGGGGGTAAATTGCTTATTATAAATACACCAATAACTACAGGAGAAGAAGATTTAACCAATTTAGAAGATAAAACAGAAGAATTGTGTGGGATAATAATAAAAGGAAGAAAGCCATCCACTGATATAATTATGGAAAGTGAAAAAAAAGGAATTAAAATTGTTTCTGAAAAAACTTTGGCAGATATATCTATTGTTGAAGTGAAGGATGGAGAAATTATAGTTAAAGAAAAAAATACAACAACCCCTCTTTTAACCAGACATAAAGTTGGCAAAGGCGAGGTGTATTTTTCTGCAATAAGTTTTTCTCCTGAATTAAGTTTATATTTTGCTTCAATAATAGAAAATAATACAAATCCCATAATAAAAATTCAATCTCAGGAAATAAGGATAATTGAAAGTGTAAAAAAAGGAAATAAACTGGCAATAGCATTATGGGGTAAAGGGAAAGGAATATTAAAAGTGGATACAGAAAATGCAGGGATAAAGGGTAGGAGTTTACAAGTGAAAGATATAATTACAGGAAAGATAATAAAAGATAGTATTTCACCAAGTTCATTAGTAAAAGATGGAGTGGAAGTAGAGATAAAATATATCAATCAGCCATATATAGTAG
>CAYNUP010000064.1:0-2807 GCA_964400565.1 uncultured bacterium
AGAGATAGAACCAGCAGAAGCAAGAGTCTTTTCATTGTTACATTATAAGGTTGAAGATTTAGAAATAGATATTCCTAAAAAAATAAAACAAGGCGAGAAAATGAATTATAAAGTAAAAATAAAAACAAATAAGGAACAAAAAGATACACATATAGTTCATATAGATTTTATAAGTCCTGAAGGCAAAGAAGTAGAATACTATTCAGACAATCTTGTTGCAAATAAAGGCGAAGTTGAAAATAGTATAACTTTTGCCTTCAATGAAGAAGTTGGAATATGGAAATTAAGGGTAAGAGATGTTGCGACAGGGAAAACTATAGAAAAAGAATTTGAAATAATAAAAAATGGGGAGTAAGAATTGAAGAAAATATTTTTAACGTTTTTTATATATTCTATGTTATTTGCTCAGGAGTATTACATTTATAAATTGAAAGGACGCATAAATCTTGACGGAAAGATTGATGAAGAAATATGGGATAAAGTTCCGATAGCCACTGGATTTAAAATAACAGGAAGCAAAATTTATGCAAAGAGACAGACATATTTTCGAGCATTCTATGATGATGAAAATATTTATATAGGGATTAAATGTAAAGAACCTGAAATTAATAAAATAAAAGCAAGTTTATTGGATGAAGGTGCTTTATGGGATGAAGATAGTATAGAAATATTTTTTCAACCAGAAAAAGAAACCTACTATTATCAATTTGTTATAAATGGTATAGGTTCAAGATGGTGCAGAAAACTTTTAGGTAAAGATAGTTCTTTTGCCCTTGGATATGACTGGAATACACGAGTATATAAAAACAAGGATTATTATTCATTAGAAGTTGTTATTCCCTTTAAATTAATCAATAAAAAACCAATTAAGGATGAAAAGTGGAGAGTAAATATTTCAAGAAATATATTAACTGACCCTAAAGAGAGGTATACTTCCTGGCCCAATTTTAAAGTAATAAATTTTCATGCGATAGATGAGTTTGGCTATTTTATCTTTAAAGATGATTTAGATTATTCAAAAATAGAAAAAATTGAAGAAGAAATTAATAGAGATTATATAACCTCAATAAAAAAATCAATTGAAGAATTTCTTGGATATGAAAAAGAAGTAAAAGAATTATTACAAAAACAAAAATTAAAAGATGAATTAAAAGATGAATTAAAGATGATTGCAGAAAAGATGAATGAGATACAGAGAATTTCAAAAGAAAAAATAAGAATAAAAAAACTTGAGAAAATAGAAAATCCTGTATTCATGATAGAAAAGTTGGAGGGAATAAAATCCAAAGTATTAACTGAAGAACTTTTTGAGTAATTTTAAAAAGGAGTCAACTATATAAATAAAAATGAAAAAATTAAGTAAACAATTGATTTTCAAAGAGCAAAGAATAGATAACTCTAAGCAATTTAGTAGAAGTAGCGATGATTGCCTCTACATAAGATTTCCCTTCATTTCTTTTCTTCTCATAGTATTGTCTAAAATAAGGACAACTTTTTCTAACGGAATTAGCCATAATAAAGGCAATTCTTCTTGCATGACTATTTCCTCTTTTAGATATTTTCCATTGTCCTTTGTATTTACCAGATTGTTTAATAACAGGGTCAAGTCCGCAATATCCTATAAGTTTTTTATAGTTTTGGAATCTTTTAATATCCATAATTTCACTTATAAAGTATATAGCAGAGTTTTTAGCAATTCCTGGGATAGATGTAAGTATTTCTATTTCTCTTTTATAAATTTTATCAGCAAGTTGTTCAATAATTTGATTAAGTTGGGATTTTTGGTTTTTAAGAAAAGTAAGGTAATCTATTTTCATTTTAAGGATTTTTTCATAATGTGGATAGTGATAAGCGATAGAATTTTTTGCCATTTGGTAAATAAGTTTAAGATTAGGTCTTTTACCTTTTTTAGGGAGATATTTTTCAACAGAGGATATAAATTTTTCTTCAGGCACATTTTTAATAGACCAGGCGGAAGGAAAGATTTTGAGCATAGAGATAATTCCAGAAGAAAAGACATTCCCATTTCTTACAATTTCAGGGAAAAGCAAATAAAGCAATCTTTTAATTTCAGATTTTATTTGAGCGATTTGAGTAGATATATATTCTTTTTCTCTTATAAGTTGTCTAAAACTTTCTTTTTCTTCAGATATAGATTGACTGTTATTTTGATTAAACTGAACAAATTCAGCCAATACTTTAGAGTCAATCTTATCTGTTTTTGTAGGTTTATTTTTTATAAACTTAAAAAATTGTTTAACTTTATAAGGATTAACCATAGATACATTATACCCATTTGTTTTGAGAAAATTAAAAAGATTAGTATGATAAATTCCAGTTGGTTCAAAAGCACAAATAGAAGAATTTTTAAACTGATATGTAGCAGAGTAGAAGTTTTCAAAGCCAGATTTATCCATGGAGAAAAAGAGATTAGTTTTTATAAAAGAAGACCCCTTAATAGAGACGACAAAATTATCTTTACTTACATCTATCCCAATAGAATAATTAAAATTTTTCATAATATCACCTCCTTTTATTTAGGGAGAGGAAATTCCCTTAGTCCCAACCTCCCGGTTCAGATGGGTCTTAACCCAATCAACCTATACGGGACTAAAGGGAGGGAAAACATACTCCTTTATGGGCTATTTTGCCCAGGAAAAATATTGTTTTCCTCTCCCTTTTTATTCTTTAAAAATTTGTTTTTCAAAGAACCTATTTTGTATAATAATATATTTTTAACCAAATTCAACTAGGAGGGGAAAATGGCTTGGTGGGAAAAAATGCCTTTAAGAACTATTGAGATATAT
>CAYNUP010000065.1:0-8398 GCA_964400565.1 uncultured bacterium
GTATACTGGAGTGAGTAAAAATACAGGTTATTTATTTGGACTTTCTATTGGAAAGTTGAAAGAAAAAAACGATTGGGTTTTGGAGTACAACTATAGGAGAATAGATGGTGATGCAACTCTTGCAATTTTTGCTGATTCAGATATTAATGGTGGCGGAACTGATTTGAAAGGGCATAAAATTTCTTTTGGATATCAGTTAAACAAAAATTCTTCTTTGGGTATAACTTATTTTATTGGTGAAGGTATTGGAAGTAGAACAGATAAAAGAAACACATTACAATTAGATTATTTAGTTAAATTTTAAAAAAGGAGGGAAGAGATGATTAAAAAAATTTTGTTGGTAATAGGGTTGATTTTCGCAGCAGTAAGACTTAATGCACAGACAGAACTTATTGGTGCAGGAGCAAGTTTTCCATATCCTTTGTACTCTAAGATGTTTGATGAGTATTATAAAATTTATAGTGTAAAGGTTAATTATCAATCAATTGGTTCAGGTGGTGGAATAAGACAGTTAAAGGCAAAAACAGTTGATTTTGGTGCAAGTGACGCTATTCTAAATGATGAGCAACTTAAAGAATTTGATGGAGAGATACTACATATACCAATTTGTCTTGGAGCAGTTGTAATTACATATAATCTTGATGTAACACACCGGATAAATTTTACACCTGATTTAATTGCCGATATATTTCTTGGTAAAATTACAAAATGGAATGATGAAAGAATAAAAAAAGTAAATCCGAAATTATCATTACCTGATTTACCTATTACTGTTGTAAGAAGAGCAGATGGAAGTGGAACAACATTTGTTTTTACTGATTATCTCTGCAAAGTAAGTTCTGAATGGAAAGAAAAAGTTGGAACGGGAACATCTGTAAACTGGCCAGTAGGTATTGGTGGAAAGGGAAATGAAGGAGTTGCTGGACTTGTAAAACAGACAAAAGGTGCAATTGGATATGTGGAATTAACTTATGCTTTACAGAACAAACTGCCTTATGGTGTTATCAGAAATAAATCTGGATATTTTATAAATCCTACAGTTGAATCCGTATCAGAAGCAGGAAATGTAAAACTACCTGATGATATGAGGATTTCCATTACAGATACAGAAAGCAAAACAGGTTATCCGATAAGTGCATTTACATACATTCTTGTTTATTCTGATTTATCAAAAGCAAATGATAAAATGAATTACGAAAAAGCAAAAACGCTTGCGAATTTATTATGGTGGATGACTCATGAAGGGCAGAAATATACAAAGCCACTTGACTATGCCCCACTATCTAAAGAGGCACAGAAAAGCGCAGAAAAATTATTGAAAAAACTCAATTTTGATGGTAAAATTTTGCTTAAATGAGTGGAACAAGATTGTATAAAAATGCTATAAATATAGGAGGAGCTCTTATTTTTGGGCTCCTCCTGTCAATTTTTATTACACTTTTTGTAAATTCACTTCCTTCAATAAGAAAATATGGATTTGATTTTATTACTTCAAGCATATGGGACCCTGTTTTTGAAAAATTTGGTGCTTTTCCTTTTATACTTGGAACAATTTTAACTTCCTTCATATCTTTAATTATTTCAATACCTTTTTCTCTTTCTGTTTCTTTATTTGTTGCTGAATATTATGAAAACACTTTTTTTTCAAAAATTTTTGAAACATTGGTTGACCTTCTTGCTGGAATTCCTTCTGTAATCTATGGATTATGGGGATTTTTTTATGTTACACCAATTGTAAGGAATATACAGATTAAATTTTCAGTGCCTCCTACTGGTGTATCCATTTTGGCTGCATCTTTAATCCTTTCAATAATGATTATTCCATATGCAAGTTCAATTGCAAAAGAAGTGATTAAACTTGTTCCTATTGATTTAAAAGAGGCAGGATATTCTTTAGGAGCAACAAGATATGAAATTATAAAAAATGTTATTTTCCCATATGCAAAAAGTGGTATTTTTGCAGGTATTTTACTTTCTCTTGGAAGAGCACTTGGAGAAACAATGGCTGTTACAATGGTTATAGGTAATTCTATCCAGTTGCCTAAAAATATATTTCAACCAGGGAACACCATTGCTTCCATAATTGCAAATGAATTTACTGAAGCAGTTGGAGAATTACATTTATCTACTTTAATAGAACTAGGGCTTATTCTTTTTTTAATTACTTTAATTATAAACCTTTTTGCAAATTTCATTATAAAAAAACAGGAACTTGGGATATGAAAATTTTTAAAGATAGATTATTTAAATTTTTTGTTATTTTTTTTGCATTTTTAACACTTTTACCTCTTTTTTCTATTATTTTTATGATTTTTAAAAATGGGATATCTGTGGTTAATTTAAAATTTTTAATTTCGCTACCAAAACCTCCTGGAGAAACAGGTGGTGGTGTTTTAAATGGAATAATCGGAACTTTATTGCTTGTATTTTTTGCTTCATTAATTGCAATTCCATTAGGGTTACTTGCCGGAATTTTTCTTTATGAATACAGGGATAAAAAAGTTGGTGAAGTTTTAACAACATTTGTTGATATAACACAGGGTATTCCCTCAATAGTAGTTGGTATAATTTCTTATCTCTGGATTGTTAAAAAAATGGGGCATTTTTCCTTAATTTCTGGTTCATTTGCTTTATCTTTGATTTTTTTACCAATTATTGCAAAATCAACAAAAGAAACGCTTAAAATGATACCCATCTATATAATTGAAGCATCTTTATCATTAGGCATTAGTTATCCAAGAACAATATTAAAAGTTGTTTTGCCTTCTTCTATTGGAGGAATACTTTCTGGAATTTTACTTGGTATTTCAAGAATTTCAGGAGAGACAGCACCTTTATTATTTACTGCTTTTGGCAATCCTTTTTTAAATTTTAATATTTTAAAACCTGTTAGTTCTTTACCCCATTTAATTTTTGTTTACACTCTTAGTCCATATGATAATTGGAGAAAACATGCTTGGGGTTGTTCTTTAATTTTGATAATATTTGTTTTAATGGTGAGTTCTTTTAATAAATTTTTATTAAAAAAATGGAAGATAAAATTTTAAAAATTGAAAATTTTTATGCAGGATATGGAAATATAGAAGTTTTGAAAGATATAAATATTGAAATAGTAAAAAATAAAATTACCGCTTTTATGGGACCGTCTGGATGTGGGAAAACAACTTTAATCAGGTGTATAAATAGAATGCATGAACTGAACAAAGAAGCATATCATAAAGGAGAAATATATCTTGAAGGTGAAAGTATTTTTAGTATGGAACCAGTTATTTTAAGAAGAAAAGTTGGAATGGTATTTCAAAAACCCAATCCTTTCCCTCATCTAACAATTTATGAAAATGTTCTTGCAGGATATATAATAAATGGGATAAAATTGAAAAAAGAGGAAAAAGATAGAATAGTAGAAGAAAATTTAAAGAAAGTTGCTTTATGGGATGAAGTTAAAGATAAATTATATACAAGAGGAACTCATCTTTCAGGAGGACAACAACAGAGATTATGTATAGCAAGAACACTGGCTTTAAATCCAGAAATTTTACTTCTTGATGAACCAACCTCTTCTTTAGACCCAAAATCAACAGTAGAAATAGAAAAATTGCTTGAAAAACTTAAAGAAAATGTTACCATAATCATTGTAACCCATAATATTTCTCAAGCATCAAGAATTGCTGATTATGTTGCTTTTATTTATCTTGGAGAACTTATTGAATATGGAAAAGCAGAAAAAATTTTTACTTCCCCAGAAAATAAAATTACAGATGAATATTTAAGTGGTAAATTTGGTTAATAGGAGGCAAATATGTTAGAAGAAAAAATTTCTATTTTAAAGAAAAAAATTGTTGAGTTTTGTTTACTTATTGAAAAAATGATAGATGAAAGTATATCTGGGCTTCTTAATAAAAATTCCGAAATATTGAAAAAAATTATTAATGAATATGAAGTTCTTGCAAACAATTTTGAGATAGAAATTGATGAACTTTCAATTGAAACAATTGCACAATACCAGCCAAAGGCAAAAAATTTAAGAACAATCTTGATGATTTTAAAAATAAATAATGACCTTGAAAGAATAGGAGACCATGCAGTTAATATAAGTGAAAGTTCTCTATTTTTAATTGAAAGGCCTATGGTTAAACCATTAATTGATATTCCAAGAATGGCAGAAAAAACAATAGAAATGGTAAAAGAAAGTGTAAATTCCTTTATAAATGAAAATTCTTCTCTTGCAAGAAAAATATGCACTGAGGATGAAATTATTGATGATTTAAGAAATCAGATTACAAGAGAACTGATAACATATATGACTTCAGACCCAAATACAATTGAAAGAAGTTTACATCTTTTAAGAATTGCACAAAATCTTGAAAGGATAGCAGACCTTTCTACAAATATTAGTGAGGATGTTATATATATGGTTGAGGGTAAGATTATAAAGCATCATTTTGAAGAAAAATGAAAAAGATATTGTTTTTATGCAGGGAAAATTCAGCGAGAAGTCAAATGGCAGAAGGAATTGTAAATTATTTTTACAAAGATGAATTTATTGCAAAAAGCGCAGGTTCTGTAGTTAAATATGTTCATCCTCTTGCAATTGAAGTTTTGAAAGAAATTGGAATTGATATTTCTACCCATAGAAGCAAACTTGTTTCAGAGTTTTTAGATGAGGAATTTGATTATGTTATAACTTTGTGTGCAGGAGATAAAGGTAAAATATGTCCTTTTTTCCCTGGAAAAGCAAAAAATTTTATAGCATGGGAAATACCTGACCCTTCAGAGGGAGATATAAATAATTTCAGAAAGGTTAGAGATATGTTAATAGAAAAAATAAAAGAATTTATTGAAAATGAAAGGAGGGAAAAATTATGGAAAAAGGAATAGAATTTGCGAAAGAATTTGAAAAAAATGGAGCAAATCTTTATATAGAACTTGGAATGAAAGCAGAAAATTTAATAACAAAGAAACTTTTTTATTCTCTTGCAAGACAGGAAATTGAACATCTTGAAACTATTGAAAATTATGTTTTAACCCAAAATTATAAAAAATCTGAAGAATTGAGCATAGAAGAAGAAATGAAAATATTTTTTACAAATTTAAAAGAAAAAGAAAAATTGGAAACTCAGTTAGATGGATATAAGATTGCTCTTGAAGTAGAAAAAAATGGTTATTCTAATTATGAAAAATTTTATAAAGAAGCAAAAGATGAAAAAGAAAAGAGACTTTTTAAATTTCTAATGGAACAGGAGAAATCCCATATGGAAGCGATTATTAATGTTTATTCATATTTAACAGAAACAGGTGATTGGTTTGAAAAAGAAGAAAGTAAAGTTTGGAACTGGATGAATATGTAATGATTGATAAACTTTATAGTTTAAATTATTTACTTCTTTCATTTTTTGCTGGTCTTTTTACATGGTTTATAACTTTAATTGGTGCTTCATTCGTATTTTTAAATAGAAGACCAAATAGAAAATTATTTGATTGTATGCTTGGATTTGCTGGCGGAGTTATGATATCTGCAAGTTTTTTCTCCCTTTTAATTCCTTCTATAGAATATTCTAAAAATTTAAATATACCTTTTTTAATTCCTGTTTCAACCGGTTTTCTTCTTGGCAGTTTTTTCCTTTTACTCCTTGATAAAATTATTCCTCATTTACATCCAAATTTTCAAATTTATGAGAAAGAAGGAATAAAAAAAGAATTGCCACTTTATTTTTTACTTGTTCTCGCAATAACAATCCATAATATTCCAGAAGGTCTTGCAGTGGGTGTCTCTTTTGGTGCTTTGAAATATGAAAAAAACTATGAAATTTTTATAGGTGCTTTATCTCTTGCTTTGGGAATAGGAGTTCAGAACTTTCCGGAAGGACTTGCTGTGAGTTTACCACTTTCAACTTCTGGAATGAGTAAAAAGAAAAGTTTCTTTTATGGTCAATTGTCAGGAATAGTTGAGCCAATTTTTTCAGTTATTGGTGCCTATCTTGTTTCATTATTCTCAAAGGTATTACCATATGCTTTGTCATTTGCAGCAGGAGCAATGGTTTATGTTGTTGTTGAAGAGGTAATTCCTGAAACACAGAAAGAAAAAAATACAGATATCTCAACAATTTCTTTTATTTTTGGCCTTTTATTTATGCTTTTACTTGATAACTTTTTTTAATTTATCTATTTATTATTTTTTTAATTTCTTCTTTTGATGGAACTTTACCTGCAAGAACAACTTTACCATCTATTACTATAGCAGGAGTAATAGTAACTCCATATTTTGGAAATTCTTTTATATCATAAATATGTGAAACATTGGCATCAATTTTTAATTCTTCTACCACTTCTTTAACAATACTTTCAACTGCTTTACATTTTGGACATCCAGCACCTACAATTAAAATTTCCATCTTGCCCTCCTTTTTTATTTTAAAACAAAATTTCCAAAAAACCATCCTACAATTGTTCCACAAAATATTATTGTAATAATATAAACAATAGCTTTTTTTATACCAAAAACTTTTGAAATTGCAATCCAGTTGGGTAAACTCAAACCAGGTCCTGTTAAAAGTAATGCAAGAGCAGGTCCTTTTCCCATCCCAAGTTTCATTAAAGTATCAACAAATGGTGCTTCAGTTAAAGTTGCAAAATATGTTGTTGCTCCAATAAGTGTTGCAAAAAAACTACTTCTTATGCCATTTCCTCCAAGATACTTTTCAATCCAGTTAGATGGCAAAATTTTTCCTATTATTCCTACAATAAATACACCGATAAGTAAAAGGGGAAAAATAATTTTTACAAAAAATAATGTTTCTCTTAACCAGTTTTTTATTTCCTCTTTTTCAAATTTATTAACTGCATAAATTATCATTATTATTGTAAAAAATAACCAAACAGATACTTTTTTTATATAAGGTCCTTTTTGAACAATATAGTTTGGAGCAAGTAAAGAAATTAGTATCAATAATAAAAGAGTTAATGAATTTTTCTCAATTATTCTTTTATTATTTAAATTTTTTTCCAGTTTAATTTCTTCAATTTTTTCTTTTCTAAAAGTAAAACTCATAACCCAACCAACAATAAAAGCCATAGCAAGTGCACCTATTAATCTTGAAATTACAATTTCTCCGCCAAGAATATTTCCTGTATATATTAAAGAAAGTATATTTGAAGATGGAGCAACCCATAAGACAATAAAAGCAGGACCAATTCCAGCGCCTGTGTAATATAATCCACTTGCAACAGGAATAACTGTACAAGAACATGCAGCAACAAGGAAACTTGATATAGATGCTAAAGAAAATGACTTAATTTTACTTACTTTTTCTCCAAGGTAACTTATTATTATCTCTTTATTTATAAAACTTACCATACCTCCTGCAAGTAAAAAAGCAGGCACAAGACAGGTTAAAACATGAGTAGCAATATAATCTTTCAGTGCTAAAAATCCACCCCAAATTATCTCTTTTATCATTTTTCTCTCCTTATTCCTACCACACATTTACCATTTTCTCTTAAACTTAATCTTTTTTTAAGACATTTAATATCTTCTTTAAATAACTCTTCTGGAATCAATTTAATTGCATTAAATAATAAATTTAAAAATTTTCCATTCTCTTTAACTAAGGAATATATTATAAATTTACCCTCTCTCTTTTCTCTAACTATCTCTGCATATTTAAGAATTTTTAAATGTTTTGAAATATTGGTCTGACTTTCCTTCAAACAATCCATAATCTCACATACACAAAGAGGCACTTTTGCTTTCAATAACAAGTTTATTATTCTCAATCTTGTGTCTTCTCCAAGTGCTTTAAAAATTTCAATATATTTTTCCCTCTCCATTTTCTCATATGCTCATATTTTCATATATTATAATACAAAAAATAGAATATGTCAATATAGAATATTGACAATTATGTTTTTAAAAAGTAAAATTAACTTTATTAGGGGCCGTAGTTCAGCGGACTAGAATGCCAGACTGTCGATCTGGAGGTCGCGGGTTCGAATCCCGTCGGCCCCGATTTATTTATTCAAAGGATTAAAAAGATGGATTATAAAAAATACTGGCACACAACTTCACATATAATGGCACAAGCAATTAAACGACTCTTTCCTGAAGTAAAATTAGGCACAGGTCCTGCAATAGAAAAAGGTTTTTATTATGATTTTTACCGAGAAAAAACTTTTACTCCAGAGGACTTAGAGAAAATTGAAGAAGAAATGAAAAAAATTATTAAAGAGAATTATAAGATTGAGAAAATTGAAAAAAGTAAAGAACAGGCAAAAGAAATTCTTAAAAATGAACCTTTCAAACTGGAAATTCTTGATGATATAAAGGATGAAAAAGTTACTTTTTACAAGCAGGGAGAATTTATAGATTTATGTGAAGGCCCTCATTTGAACTCAACTGGAG
>CAYNUP010000066.1:0-15208 GCA_964400565.1 uncultured bacterium
GCATCAGAATAATCTGATTTTATATATTTTGGATTTTTTTCTTTTACACTTTTTATAAATGCCATATCTTCTTCGTACATTGGAATCATATTTGAAATATACTGGTCAATCCTTGTTCCTCTATTTATTTCAATTGTATTCCTTTGAAAGTAAAAAATAACATCTTTTCCAATTATTTCAACATCAGTCTCATAACCTTTCCAAAGCCATGTACATGTTAAATTTCCAATAATTCCATTTTTAAACTTCATAATCATGGTTAAACCATCTTCAACATTATATTCAGGGAAAATCTTGTTATTAATACCTTCAAATTTATAGGCATATATTTCTTCAACATCTCCGCATAAATATCTTATTAGATCAATTGTATGTGTTGCCTGCTCAATCAACTGTCCTCCTGACATTTCTTTTCTTATTATCCAGCGTTTCTTTCCAGATGCAGGAACTTCTCCATAATATTTTCCCCTTACAAGCCCTATTTTTTCTTTTTTTATCTCCTCTTTTAACTGCTCAACAATATCATAATATCTTAAAACATACCCTACAGATGTTATTAAATTTTTTTCTTTTATCTTTTCAGCAATTTCTCTTGCTTTTTCCAGGTCAAGATGTATTGGTTTTTCAACAAAAAATGGAATATTTCTTTCTATACATTCCTCTTCCTGACCAGTATGGGCAAATGGAGGAACACATATATAGCAGGCATCTATTTCTTCATTATCAAGCATTTTCTTAAAGTCATTATATACATTCCCTCCATAAATTGTTGCACATTCTTTTGCAAGATTTTCTTCTAAATCACACATTCCTACAAATTTAACTCCTTCCATTTTTGAAAGATGTATCATATGCGCTTTAGCAATTCCACCACATCCAATAAAACCTATTTTTATTTCCATCCTCTCCTCCTTTTTGTGATTTTATTTATTATTAAATAGAAATTTATGTTATCATAAAATAAATGGAAAACCAAATATGCAAAGTTATAAAAAACAAAAATTTAAGTAAAAATTATTACCTACTTGAATTTGAAAATAATTTTAAAAAAAGATTTTATCCTGGAAATTTTGTTCATATAAAAATTGAGAATCTTTTTTTGAGAAGACCTTTCTCTGTTGCTCATTATAGTAAAAATAAAATCCAGATAATTTATAAGGTGATTGGAATTGGAACAGAAAAATTATCCCGGAAAAATAAAGGTGATTACTTGGATATAATTGGACCTCTTGGTAATTCATTCCCTTTTTATAAAAATAAAAGAATATGTATTATCGGTGGTGGAACAGGAATTGCTCCTTTAATTTTTCTTGCAAAAGAACTTAAAAAATATAATGAAGAAATCTATTTTTTCTATGGTGCCAGAAATAAAAATCTAATATTCTTTCAAATTTTACCTACAGGCATTAATTATATTTTTTCAACAGATGACGGAAGTTTTGGAAAAAGGGGGAATATATTTGATGTTTTTAAAAAATTTAATTCCTTTGATGTTATATATGCTGCAGGACCAGAGGGTTTATTGAAAAAATTAACTTCATCTATCAAAAAAATACCTGTTTATATCTCTGTTGAAAATTATATGGCCTGTGGAATGGGTCTTTGTTATGGATGTGTGATAAAAGTTAAAGAAAATGATAAATGGGAATATAAAAGAGTGTGTAAAGATGGACCTGTTTTTGAAGGAAAGGAAATATTATGGGAATGAAAAAATTGAAAATAAAACTTGGAAAAATAGAACTTAATTCACCAATAATACTTGCAAGTGGAATATTTGGATATGGAAATGAAAAAATTGATTTTATTGATTATAAAAAAATAGGAGCAATAACAACAAAAACTATTACATATACTCCATGGAAGGGAAACCCTCAGTTAAGGATTTATGAAACAGACTGTGGAATGATTAATAGTATAGGACTTCAAAATCCGGGTATATTCTATTTTGTTAAAAACATTCTTCATAAAATAAGGAAAAAATGGCCTAAAATTTTTGTTAGTATTACAGGAAGGAATGAAAAAGAATTTATTGATATAATTAAAATACTCAACAGAGAAAAAGTAGATGCAATTGAATTAAATCTTTCCTGTCCAAATTTTGAAAAAAAACAAAGAATGATTTCTCAGGATCCTGATTTAACATATAGAATTATAAAAATTGTTAGAAATGAAACATCCCTTCCTTTAATAGCAAAAATTTCACCAAATGTTAATGACATAAAAGAAATTGCCATTGCTTCTGAAAAAGCAGGTGCAGATATATTATCCTTAATCAATACAGTAAAAGGATTAAGAATTGATTTTAAAAAAATGAAAATAATAGACGGTGGATTATCTGGTCCATCTATTAAACCTATTGGGCTTAAATGTGTATATGATGTTTATAGAGTAGTTAAAATCCCTATTATAGGCATTGGTGGAATTACCAGAGGTATAGATGCTATAGAATATTTTTTAGTTGGTGCCTCTGCAGTTGGAATAGGGAGCGGATTATTTACAAATGCAAATATAATAGAGGAAATTTATAAATTTTTAAATCAATATCTTGGTAAAAGAAATTTAAAGAATATAATTGGGCTTTTAAATGAAAAAGAAAGCAATCCTTGATAAATTTATTTTTTATATTCTCTGTATCCTTATATTTTTCAGATTTATTTTTGATGGCATAACTTATCCTCAATTTAATCTTATATTTACTCTCTCAATCTTTTTTTTGTTTATCCTGTTCGTTTGGGTGAATGCATCCAATATAGATTTTTCCTATTCAGAATTTTATATTTTTCTATTTCTAATTTTTTCAATTACTTCTTCCTTCCTTTCAGAAATTAAAGGTACAGGTATAAGATACAATTCCTATATCTGTACACATCTGTGTCTATATTTTCTTCTTAAAAATATTTTTAAAATTGTAAACAGAAAAAAATTGATTTTTGTCATTTTACTTTCATCCTTTTTTATTACAACTTATGGTATTTATCAAAGATTCTGGGGATTTGAAGAAACAAGAAAATTTATATTAGAGAGGCAACAGTTATTGGTAAATCAATATCCAGATATTTCAAAATATATTTCACCTACATTTATTGACAGAATGTTAAGTAATAGAATTTTCTCAACATTTGTTTATCCCAATATTTACGCTGCTTTTCTTATTTCAATTATCCCTTTTTTATTCTTTTTCTTCTTAAATGAGTATAAAAACTGGCTTGGACTTTTTTCTATATTCTTGCTTTTTCTTTGTTTTTTTAATTTAATCCTGACAGAATCTATTGGTGGAATGTTAATTTTTTTATTTGTTTCACATATAATCCTTTTACATATTTTATTTGGAGAGCAGAAAATAAAAAAAATCCTTCCAATTTTGCTTATTTTGGAATTATTTTTATTACTTCTTGGATACAAACTTAAGATATTACCCCATATTCATTCCTTACTTGACAGAATTTTATATTGGAAAGTAAGTATAAAAATTTTCTCACTAAATCCATTTTTAGGAATTGGTCCTGAAAATTTCAAATATTATTTTTTAAAATTCAAACCTCCTGAAGCAATGGAAGCAAAACATGCTCATAGTTTGTTATTTGAAACACTTGTAGAAAATGGATTAATCGGAACTATCTTTCTTTTTGCCTTTTTAATTTCAATAATAAATGGGTTTAAAACAAAAAAAGAAAAAATTTTATCTTATGGGATTTCTTACCTTCTGCTTTCTCTTTTACTTCACAATTTGATTGATTTTGATTTTGTGGATCCATCAGTTGCAATATTATTTTTTATTTTTGGAGCAATGATAGAAGATAAAGGAAAAATCCTGTCAAAAAGATTGACAAAATATCTGTTATGTTTTATTATAATTTTAAATATTGGTTGTGGAATAAAACTGGTAAAATTTGAGAATTCTGAAAGATATAGAAAATATAGTGAAATTGAGAGAAATTTGAATATAAAAATTAATTATCTGGAAAAGGCGGAGTACTGGGATAATAAGAACTTTGAAATTTATGTTGGAAAGGGAGATTTATATTTTGATATATGGAAAATTACAAAAGAAGATAGACATTTAAATTTGGCAATATCAAATTATAATAAGGCAATTTATTTGAATCCATATTTAACAAAAGGTTATAGAAAACTCGCTTATCTTTACGAAGATATTAAAAATTACAATATGGCAGAAAAAATGTATTTAAAACTTCTGGAAATATATCCTAACAAAAAATTATACAATCTTGAAATTGCGAAATTATATAAAAATTTAGGAGAAGAAGAAAAGTTTGAATATTTTTATCAAAAAAGTAAAAAATTAAAAGGGATGAGTATTGAAGAAGGAATTTTAATAGACCAGATTGAAAAATGGATAGAATTGCAGAAATAGAAATAAGAAAACTGGAAAAGAATCTTTATTTTAGATTACCTCAAGAAATAGATGTAAAACCAAAGGATTTTGTTCTTGTTGAATTTACGCAGGGAACAATTGATTATGGCAGGATTTATAAAATACTGGAATCAAAAGGTATTTTTTCACCTGTTATTTCAGGAAAAGTTCTGAGAAAGTTGAATGAAAAAGATTTTTTGATAATTCAGGAAAATAACGAGAAAAAAAGGGAAGCATTTAATATATGCCTTGAAAAAATAAAAAATTATAATTTACCAATGAGACTTGTGGATGTTGATTTTTCCTATGATAAAACAAAAGTTACATTTTATTACTGGGCGGATAGAAGAATTGATTTTAGAAAACTTGTGAAAGATCTTGCAAAAATTTTTAATTGTAGGATTGAAATGAGGCAGATTGGTTTAAGAGATGAAGCAAAAATTAAAGGTGGTTATGGAATATGCGGAAGGGAATTATGCTGTTCATTATTCTTAAAAGAATTTGAATCAATCACTATGAGGATGGTTAAAAATCAAAAATTACCTTTAGATATGAGTAAAATTACGGGATTGTGTGGAAGACTGCTCTGCTGTTTAAGTTATGAAGAAGAACTTTATGGAAAAGAAAAGGTTGAAAAAAAATGAAATTTTATATAACAACTCCTTTATATTATGTAAATGCTGAACCTCATATAGGACATACTTATACAACAGTTGCTGCGGATTGTATTGCAAGATTTTACAGGATGAATGGTTATGATGTATTTTTCTTAACAGGTACAGATGAACATGGCCAGAAAATTTATGAGGCCTCACAAAAAGAAGGCATTACACCTATTGAACTTGCAGATAGAATTTCAGAAGTATTTAAAAATATGTGGAAAAGAATAAACATTTCCTATGATAGATTTATAAGAACAACAGAAAAACAGCATCAGGAGGTTGTAAAAAAAGTATTTAAAATACTTCTGGAAAAAGGAGAACTTTATAAAGGAGAATATAAAGGTTTTTATTGTATTCACTGTGAAAGTTATGTAAATATTGAAAATAAAGAGAGCCCTGTATGTCCTGATTGTAATAGACCTGTAAAGGAAATATATGAAACATCTTATTTTTTCAAACTTTCAAAATATCAAAATCAACTTGAAAAATTGATAGAAAACACAGATATTGTGAAGCCAGATTTTAGAAAAAATGAAATTTTAAATTTTATCAGAAAAGGGTTAAAGGATTTAAGTATAACAAGGAAAAATGTAATCTGGGGAATTGAATCACCAACAGAAGAAAAATATACGATTTATGTATGGTTTGATGCATTATTGAATTATTTAAGTGGTGTGGGATATCTCTCTAATGATGAAATGTTTGAAAAATACTGGCCTCCAGACCTTCAACTTATAGGAAAAGATATTATGAGATTTCATCATATTGTCTGGCCTGCTTTACTTTTATCCCTCAATCTACCCTGTCCAAAAAAAATTTTTGCACATGGATGGTGGATTTCCGGTAAAGAAAAAATTTCAAAATCAAAAGGAAATATCATATCTCCAGAATATTATATTGAAAAATATGGGGTGGACCCTTTCAGGTTTTTCCTTTTAAGAGAAGTTCCATTTGGTTTAGATGGAGAATTTTCTGAAGAAAACTTTAAAAAAAGATATAATAGTGAACTTGTAAATGACTTTGGAAATCTTATAAATAGAACTTTAAATCTTATTGAGAAAAAGTATGATGGATATATACCTGATGGTGAATGTGATGAAAAAATAATGGAAATTTCAGAATATATATATAAAAAATATTGTGAAAATATGGAAAATGTTTTAATTTCAGAAAGTATTGAAGAAATATGGAAACTGGTAAGTTTTCTGAATAAGTATCTTGATGAAAAAGCGCCATGGAGAGATGGAGTTGTCGATGCGGATAAAATAATTATTTCAGTATTTTATGGGATTAGAAATCTTTTAATTTTTTTAAAACCATTTATTCCTGAAACATGTGAAAAAATGGTAGAAATGATTGGACTGGAAAAGAAAGAGATTGAAAGATTTGATAGTTTTAGAGTTAAATATAGTGGAAGGATAAAAATTGGTAAAAGAGAGGTTATTTTTTATAGAAAAAAATGAAGCCATTATATAAAAGAATACTTTTGAAACTTTCAGGAGAAGCACTTCAGGAAAATGAAAAAGGAGGAATAAGCAAAAAGTCCTTAATTTCTATTTCAGAGGAAATCAAAAGTGTTTGGGAGTTGGGCTGTGAAATTGGTATAGTTGTTGGGGGAGGCAATATATACAGAGGTAGTGAAAGGGACAAAGATGTAATTGAATCTGTAACTGCTGATTATATGGGAATGCTTGCAACTGTTATAAATGGGCTTGCTTTGCAAAATTCTCTTGAAAAACTTGGTCTTGATACAAGAGTTCAGAGTGCTTTTGAAATGAGACAGTTTTGTGAACCATATATAAGGAGAAGGGCAATTAGACACCTTGAAAAAAATAGAATTGTAATTTTTGTTGGAGGAACAGGAAATCCTTATTTCACAACAGATACTGCTGCAGCATTAAAAGCAATTGAAATTAAAGCAGATGTGATATTAAAAGCAACAAAAGTAGATGGCGTTTATTCTGCAGACCCATTTAAAATTCCGAATGCTAAAAGATTTGAAAAATTATCATATCTTGAAATATTACAAAATCAACTTAAAATAATGGATAGCACTGCTATTTCACTATGTATGGAGTATAAAATACCAATAATTGTTTTTAATTTATTCAAAAAGGGGAATCTTAAAAAAATAGTACTCGGGAAAGGGATAAAAACAATTATCTCTGAAAAAGGAGGGATGGATGAGAAATAAGATTTATAAAGAAACTGAAGAAAAAATGAAGGGTATTGTTGATTATTTTTCAAGAGAAATTGCAAAATTAAGGGCTGGAAGGGCTTCAATATCTCTTCTTGAAGGAATCCTTGTAGAATGTTATGGTTCAAAGATGCCAATAAATCAAGTCGCCACAATTACTATACCTCAACCACAGATGATTATAATTCAGCCATGGGATAAAAATATATTTGACAATATTTTAAAAGCCATACAGATGAGTAATATAGGGCTTACACCAATTTCAGATAGTAATTTAATAAGAATACCCATTCCCCCTTTAAGTGAAGAAAGAAGGAAGGAACTTGTAAAAATTTTACATAAGATGGGAGAAGAGGCAAAAATAGAAATAAGAGAAGCAAGAAGAAAAGCAAATGAACAATTAAAAAAAGCAAAAGATGAAAAGCAAATTTCTGAAGATGACATGTTTAAAGGAACAGAAGAAATTCAAAAACTTACGGATAAATATATTGAAGAGATTGAAAAAAGGATAAAAGATAAGGAAAAAGAAATTATGGAAGAATAAAGATGAAAAATTTTGTTATTGCAATAGATGGTCCTGCAGGTTCAGGAAAAAGTACAATTTCAAAACTGGTTGCCAAAAAATTAAATTTTTTATATGTTGATACAGGAGCGATGTACAGAGCATTAACTTTAAAAGCAATGAGAAATAAAATTTTGTGGGATAACAAGAAAGAACTTATAAAAATGGCTGAAACAACAAAAATTGAGTTATATGATAATGGAGAAAAATATAAAGTAATTCTTGATGGAGAAGATGTAAGTGATGAAATAAGAAAAGAAGAAGTAAGTAAAAATACCTCCTATGTTGCTTCAATACTGGAAATAAGAGAAATTTTATGGAAATTGCAGAGAGAATTTAGAAAAAAATATAATATTGTAATGGAAGGAAGAGATATAGGGACTAAAGTTTTTCCGGATGCTCAACTTAAAATATATCTTGACGCATCTGTTGAAGAAAGGGCAAAAAGAAGATACTTACAACTTAAAGAAATGGGCATAGAGGAAGACATTGAAAAAATAAAGAAAGATATAATTGAAAGAGATGAGAAAGACCAAAATAGAGAAATAGCCCCTCTTACAAAGGATAAAGATTATTATTATATTGATACAACAAATTTAACAATTGACCAGGTAGTAGAAAAAGTTATTTCTATCTATAAATTAAAAGCCAAGCCTTTTTAAATTTTCTCTTGCAGGATAATATTCTGGATTTTTTAATAAAATTTTTTCCCATATTTCTTTTGCTTTCTCTCTATTTCCCTTAATAGCATAACATATTCCAATTTCATTCATAACTTCTATATCCTCTGGTTTAATCTTTAATAATGTAGTAAATATATTCAAGGACTCATCTATTTTACCCATCTCTATTGTTAGAATCCCCAGATTAAAAAGTGAATGGAAATCTTTTTTATTTTTCAAAATAGAATATGCTTTCTGAAAATTTTTATATGCATTTTCAAAATCTCCTTTTTCTTTAAATAACAAACCTTCAAGATAATATGGGTAAAAATCATAAGGAACATACTGCTTCAATTTTCTAATACATTCCCAAATTTTTTCTATATTTCCCTTTACTCTGTAAACTTCTGTTAAAACATAATATGTCTTTGGATAATCAGGATTTAATTTTAAACTTTCATTTAAAAATTGCTCTGCCTTTTCAACATCCCTTTTTATAAAATATAATTCACCCATTTCTGTTAAAACTTCACAATTTTCAGGATTTATCTTCAATATCTCCTTAAAAACATTTTCCGCCTCCTCATATCTTTTCATATTTGAAAGAGATACTCCATAAATATAAAGGATTGTTTCGTTTTTAATCCCAAGAGAAATCGCTTTTTTTGATAATTGATAACTTTTTTCATACTCACCATTATTTATGTAAAAATAACAGAGATTCCCATATAAAAAAGTAGGATAGAACGAATATTCAATTGATTTCAGATAAAATTTTTCAGGGTATTTCCAGTCGTAATTTCTTAAAATAGTTCTTATTCCGTATAGAAAAAATATAATTATCAATAAAATTTTTTTCGGTTTTTCTTTTTTTATTTTATCCATAAAGAAAACAAAATAAATAAAAAAACCAGCACTTCCCATATACATCCAGTGTTCTCTCAAATTCCCATTAAGGGGTATAATGATATTTGAATGAAAAATCCAGTTGCCGAGAAATAAAAGACCCGGAAATAAAATTTTTTTATTTTCTCTTTTAATCCATAATAAATAAAGAAATAGCAAAAAATATAAAATTCCAGCAATAAAATCAACATTTTTCCATGTTTTTATATAGGGTATATGTCTTTCAATTGTGAGAACAAATGGAAAAATCAAAAGGGATATATAGATAAAAAATGTTTGAAAAGCAGTAAAAAATCTGTATTGAAAAGAAATATCTGATGTTACTTTTTCCATATTTAAAATTGCAAATCTAAACAAAAAATAAATCAAAAAAATCAAAAAAATTATAATATAATCCTTCCAGAAATATCTTTTCAATTTTCCTGTAGAATATTGATAAAGAAAGAAAAAAGGGAGTATAAGAACTGCAGTTTCCTTTGAAAGAAGCGAAGCAAAAAATGAGATATAAGAAAGAATTTTAAAATTTCTATTATAAAGGTATATTCCAAGTAATCCAAACAATAAAAATAAAGGGTCTGCAGTTCCTGAAATATATGTTATCGCTTCTGTATGAATTGGATGAATTGCCCATAATAAACTTACCAGAAATGAAATTTTTATATCATAAATTTCTTTCAATAAGAGATAAAATAAAATAGCACATCCTGAATGAAGAAAAATATTGAGTAAATGATAACCTGAAGGAGCAAGTTTAAATATTCTATAAATTAACGCATATGAAATTATCTGCAATGGTCTATAAAATTTTGAAAATCCTATATAAATATCCTTTGAAAAAGAATTTAAGGAAAGTTTTAAATTTTTAACAAATGGATTTTCACAGATTAAGGAAATGTCGTCTCCTATAAAAGGATTGAAAATTGAATTTGAATATACAAGGAAAGTAAAAAAAATAATAAATACCACCCAAAATTCTTTTCCCTTTTCTTCCTTCATTTTTATAATTATATACTTAAAATAAAAAACAGTGAAAAAATTTGAAATTTTTATTTTAATGTGTTAAACTTATTTTCAAAAAATTATTTTTTTAAAAAACCTTGATATAATTATGGACAAAGAAAAATTTTCAATATGCAAAGAACTTGCTAAAAAAGTTAGAATACACTGTCTTAAAATGGTCCACAGAAGCAGGACTGGACATATAGGCAGTATGCTTTCAATTGCAGATTTACTTTCTGTCTTATATGAGTTCATACTAAATGTTGACCCTAAAAATCCTGATAAACCAGATAGGGATAGATTTATATTAAGTAAGGGACATGGTGGAGCAGCATTATTTGCCATACTTGCAGAAAAAGGTTTTTTCCCTATTGAATGGCTTGATACTTATTGCTTAAATGGGGGCAAATTACCGGGACATATAAGTCATCATATAAATGGAGTTGAATTTTCTACCGGTTCTCTTGGTCATGGACTTTCTGTTGCAGTAGGAATGGCTTTGGCAGCAAAACAGGCAGGGAAAAATTATAGAATTTTCTGCCTTTTAAGTGATGGAGATTGTAATGAAGGGTCTACTTGGGAAGCAATTATGCTGGCAGGGCAACATAAACTTGATAATCTTATAGCAATACTTGACTATAATAGATTACAGGCACTTGGGAAATCAGAAGATATCCTTGACCTTGAACCACTTGGAGAAAAACTTAAATTGTTTAGATGGTCAGCAAAAACAATTGATGGACATAATTATGAAGAAATCTACAATGTTTTATCCAATCTACCTTTAGAAAATGGAAAACCTTCATGGATTATCGCAAATACAATAAAAGGAAAAGGTGTAAGTTTTATGGAAAACAACTACAAGTGGCATTATGGTGGATTGACAGATGATTTACTTATAAAAGCCCTGGAAGAAATAGAGAGTTAATATGAGAAAAGCATTTAATGAAGAACTTTTAAAAATCGCAAGAGAAAACAAGAGAGTTTTTTTGGTTCTTGCAGATATAGGATATGGAGTAGTAGAACCTTTTATGGAAGAATTCCCTGATAGATTTATTAATTGCGGTGTTGCAGAACAGAATATGACAGGAGTTGCCTGCGGGATTGCGATGGAAGGGAATATTGCAGTTACTTATTCAATTGCAAATTTTGTAACTTTAAGGTGTTTTGAACAGATAAGAAATGATATTTGTTATCATAATGCAAATGTAAAAATAATAGGAATAGGAGGTGGAGTTGCTTATGGAGAACTGGGAGAATCACACCACTCAACAGAAGATATAGCAATTATGCGTGCACTCCCCAATATAGTAGTTATTGCTCCATGTGATATCCCTGAAGCACGTGCTGCTGTTCATGCAATAATGGCTTATAATGGACCTGTTTATTATAGATGCGGATATAAAAATGAAAAAGATATTCATACTAAACCAGTTAATTTTGAAATAGGTAAGGCAATTACAGTAAAAGAGGGAAATGATATAACAATTATTTTTACTGGAACGATAGGATATAATGCTAAAATAGCCACAGAGGAATTAGAAAAAGATGGAATAAAAGTGAGACTTATCAGCATGCATACTGTAAAACCAATTGATAAAGAAACAATAATTAAAGCGGCAAAAGAAACTGGTAAAATTATTACTGTTGAAGAACATAATCTTTCAGGAGGACTTGGAAGTGCAGTTGCAGAAGTAATATCCGATTCAGGATTGTCTGGGATTGTTAAATTTAAAAGAATGGGATTTCCTGATGTTTTCATTACAAAAGTTGGGTCTCAGGAATGGATTAGGGAACAATATGGACTTGGTCCAAAAAATATAGAAGAAGAGGTTAGAAAAATGTTAAAATAATATGGAGTTTAAAAAGAGGAGAAAAAATGGAAGAAAGGAAAGTTTATATAAATGGTGAGATGGTGCCTGAAAGTAAAGCAAAAATTTCTATTTTTGATATTGGTTTTAAATATGGAGCAACTTTTTATGAATCATTAAGAACTTTTAAACACAAAATTTTCAAACTCAATGAACATTTGAAAAGACTGGAAAATTCTTTAAGATACGCTGGACTGGAATCTCTTGTAAGTATGAAAGAAATTGAAGAAATAATAAAAAAAGTTTTTGATGCCAATATTCATCTTACAGAGGAAGATGATGATATATTTATATCAGTTGAAATAACGCCAGGGGTTGGTTTTCCACATCCATTAATGAGTAAAAAAGATTTAACCCCTACTATAATTGCCTATACTTCTCCTCTTCCCTATGAAGAATATGCTAAGTATTATACTATTGGTAAACCAGCAGTTATAGTCAATATCTGTAATATCCCACCCCAGAGTTATGATTCCCGTGCTAAAAACCGCAGCAGATTACATTTTTTTATAGCAAAAAGAGAGGCAACAAAAATTGACTCTGATGCCTTTGCAATTCTACCGGATATAAATGGAAATCTCACAGAAAGCACAGGTGCAAACTTTTTTATTGTTAAAGATAATATTTTATATACTCCAACTGCAAAAAATATACTTATAGGAATAAGCAGACAAACAGTAATTGAACTTGCAGAAAAAATGAATATTAAAGTAGTTGAAAAAGATATTAACCAATATGACTTTATTAATGCTGATGAGGCATTTTTTACAACTACAACATATTGTATTTTACCAATTTCTCGTGTTAATGGAATTCCTGTAGGAAAAGAAATTCCTGGATATTATACAAAAAAATTGTTAAATGCATGGAGTGAAATGGTTGGTGTAGATATAGTTAAACAGGCACAAAAATATGCAGACAAAAAAAGGGGATGAAATGAAGGAAATCAAAATAATTCAGATCGGGCTTGGAGAGATTGGAAAAAGGATTGTAAAATATATTTTTGAAAGAGAAGGATTAAAAATTGTTTCTGCTGTTGACCCTGCTCCTGATAAATCTGGCAAAAGTCTAAAAAAATTATGTGGTGCGGATTTAGATATTGATGTTTTAAGTGATATAGATGAAGCGATAAAAAAAACAAAACCAGAAGTTGCAGTTCTTACTACATTTTCCTATCTTGAAAAAATAATACCCCAGATTGAAAAAATAGCATCCTATGGTATTGATATTGTTTCTACATGTGAAGAACTTGTATTTCCGTGGAAAACAAAACCCCAACTTGCAAAAAAAATTGATGATATTGCTAAAAAAACTGATATAACAATAATATCAACAGGTGTAAATCCTGGATTTTTAATGGATTCTCTGCCATTATTTTTAACAGGTATATGTCAGAATGTCAAATCTTTAAAAATTTCAAGAATTCAGGATGCATCAAAAAGAAGAATTGCTTTTCAACATAAAATTGGTGCAGGTTTAACAGTTGATGAATTTGAAGAAAAAAAGAAAAAAGGTAATTTCGGTCATGTTGGCCTTATTGAATCAATATATATGATTGCTGAAAAAATTGGCTGGGAGATTGAAAAAACAGAAGAAATTATAGAACCTGTAATTGCAGAGAAGGAGATAATTTTAAGTAATTTGAAAATAAAAAAAGGGATGGTATCTGGATTAAAACAAACAGGGAAGGGATATTTAAATGGCAGAGAAATTATTACTTTGATTTTTAAAGCATCTATAGGAGAAAAGGAACCAGAGGACAGAATAGAAATTAAAGGAGAACCAGATATTATATTTAAAATTCCTGAGGGAGTTAATGGAGATATTGCCACATGTGCGATTGTTGTAAATGTTATAAAATCTATTAAAAATTTATCATCTGGCTTGAAAAGTATGTGTGATATACCATTAATATCCTATAAGATCTAAAAATAAAATGACAAACGCTCTTTTTATAGTATGTGATGCACTGAGACCAGACCATTTAGGTTGTTATGGATATAATAAAAATACAAGCCCATTTATTGATAAGTTAGCAAAGGAAGGATGCATATTTAAAAACACAATTTCAAATTGTAATCATACTCTTCCAGGCATTATTTCTTTATTTACTGGATTATATCAAACAACCCATAAAGTTAATAGTAGAAAAAGTTATAAGGACTGGAAAGAGGGAAAAATATGGAAAGGTTGGAAAACCCCTTTTAATATCTTACAGGAAGAAGGATATTTAGTTGCTGGATTTAACCCATCTGTTTTTGGTCCACTTGGTTATAATCTTGAAATTGAAGACCTTAATAAAAGTATAGAAGAGTATAAAAATAAACCTTTTTTTATATGGTGGTGGATAGATTCCACCCATCTCCCATATAATCCATCACCTCCTTATGACAAGATGTTTTTACCCAAAGGATATAAAATAGAAAAGTCAACAGAAAAAAAATTAGAAATAGTAAAAACTAAAATGATTATTCACAGACCTGGATTAGTAAGTTGTGAAGAGATGGGTATAAAAGGACCTATTGAAAAATTTGGCTATGAAAGGACATTTGCAGAGGTGGTTTTTGATGAAAAAGATATACCTGCAATTGTTGCTCTTTATGATGGAGAAATTAGATTGCTTGATATGGAAATTGAAAAATATATAAAAAATCTTGAATCATTAGGTATCCTTGACAAAACAATAGTTGTAATCACAGCAGACCATGGTGAAGCATTATTAGAAAAGGGAGCCCTTGGACATTCTTCCTGTTCTCTTGAAGGAAATTTATATGATGAAAATATTAAAATACCTTTTATAATAAGATATCCACCTTTAATTCCAAAAGGTAAGATAATAAATGAACAGGTTTCACAGGTTGATATTATGCCAACAATATTTGATATATTAAATCTAAAAATGCCAGAAAAAACAGATGGAGTATCTCTTTTGCCTCTTATAAAAGGAGAAAAGAAAAAATATAGGCAGGAATGT
>CAYNUP010000067.1:0-5157 GCA_964400565.1 uncultured bacterium
ATTCATAACCATGGAGGTAGACACTGGCTTGGAAATATTCAAACACTTGAATATATTTTTAAAAATACTTCTGAAAGAATTGGTCTATGTCTTGATACTGCATGGGCACTTGATTCAGGAATAGACCCAATAAACATGATAGAAAAATTTAATAAAAGATTATATTCATTACATTTAAAGGATTTTATTTTTGAAAGGGATAGAAAACCTGTTGATGTTGTTTTTGGAGAAGGCAATATTGATATAGATAAAATTTTAGAGAAACTTAAAGAGATAAATTTTTCTGGTCCTCTTATAATTGAATATGAAGGTAGCCCGGAAAATCCAGTGCCAGCAATTAAAAAAGGGATAGAAAATTTTTTAAAGAAACTTTAATGGAAGGGATAATATTTGATTTTGATGGAACAATTGTAGAACTTTCAATAGATTTTAAAAAAATAAAAGAAAAGATATTGTATGAGGCAGAAAAGAGAAAATTAAAAATTCCAAAAGAAAACTTACCTATACTTGAATTGCTTGAAAAAATTAAAAAAATAAATAAAAGAGAGGGAAAAGATTTTTATTTAATTGCTCATAAAATTTTAAAAGAAGAGGAAATAAAAGCATCTGAAAAAACAAAACCAAAAGAAGGTGCATTAGAATTACTTAAAAAATTAAAAGAAAGCGGTATAAAAATAGGGATAATTACCAGAAACTGCAGAGAAGTTGTTTACAATGTTATAAATAAATTCAATATACCTTATGATGTTATTCTTACAAGAGATGATGTTGAAAAAGTAAAACCAGACCCATTACATATTAGAAAATGTATTAAAAAACTTGGATTAAAAAAAGAAAAAATTTTAATTGTTGGGGACCATCCTTTTGATGTAAGATGTGGAAAAAGATTAAATCTTATTACCTGTGGAATTTTAAGCGAATATACAAAAGAGGAAGATTTTTTAAGAGAAAAGGCAGATTTTGTTTTAGATGATATAAGAGAAATTGAATATATTGCGGGTTTAAAAGGGTTTCTTCCCGGTAAACTCCCGAACAAATTTTTAAAATATTTACTTAAAAAATATACTTCAAAAGACAATGATGTATTGGTTTTGCCCGGGATTGGAATTGATTGTGCTATTTTTAAATTTGATGATAAATATGTATATGCAAAAACAGACCCAATAACTTTGATTTCAAAAGATATTGGTTTTTACCTTGTAAATATTAATATCAATGATGTTTCTGTTATGGGCGGAATTCCTTTGTATTTTTTGTGTTGCCTATTTTTCCCTGAAGGTACAAAATTTAATGAAATTGAGCATGTTTTTTCCGAGGTAAGGAGAGAATGCAAAAAATTTAATATAAAGTGGATAGGAGGCCATACAGAAATAATTCCAGATATTAAAAATGTTATTGCAGTTGGTTTTACAATTGGGAAAAAAATTAAAAAGATAGAATTTGAAAAAGTAATACCCGAAGATAAAGTTTTTCTTATTAAAGAAATAGGAATAGAAGGTGCTTCTATTATAGCAAGAGAAAAATATGATGTCTTAAAAAAATATTTTTCAGAAAAATATCTTGAGAAAGTCAAAAATTCAATAAAAAAGCCGGGGATAAGTGTATTAAAAGAAGCAAAAAAATTGTGGAAAAATTTTAAAATAAAATATATACATGACCCAACAGAAGGAGGAATATCAACCGCTTTATATGAGATCAGTGAAGCAAAGAATGCTGGGATATTAATAGATATTAAAAAATTGAAATTTTATAAACCAGTGCTTGAATTTTGCAAAATTTTAAATTTAAATCCACTTGGTATAATATCTTCTGGCTGTATAGTTGGAATTATTGATAAAAAATATGAAAAAAAACTTATAAATTTCTGCAAAAAGAATAGAATAAAAGTTGAAATAATTGGAAGTATAATAAAAGAAAAGGGTGTTTTTTATAAATCAGATAAAGAAATATGTAAATTTCCTTCTTTTAAAAGAGATGAGATAAATAGGTTGTATTCAGAAATGTAAAATGATAAAATTTAAAATATGGAACTAAAGAAAATTTTGATTATTGAAGATGACCCTGAAGAAAGGTTGATTTTGAGTAAGGAGTTGAAAAAAGAGGGTTATATTGTTTATGAGGCACCTACAGGAGAAGAAGGATTGAGAATTTTTAAGGAAGATAAACCTGATTTGGTTATTCTTGATGTTATTTTGCCTGGAATTGATGGATGGGAAGTTTTAAAAAGAATTAAAAAAGGGCCAATTAGCAGAAAGGTTCCTGTGATGATGCTTACTGGAAAAAGTGAGGATAGAGATAAAATTAAGGGTTATGAAATAGGTGCTGATTATTATGTAACAAAACCATATAATGTTGGTAAATTAATTCCTGTGATAAAAAGTTTGATTGAGGAATAAAATGGTTGTAAATCTCCCCCCTCAATTTCATGAGAAAGAGGCAGAACTAAAAAAAGCAAAAACAATTGAAGAAAAAATAAGTATTCTTGAAGAAATGCTATCTATAATGCCAAAACATAAATCAAGTGAAAAACTTCAGGCATTATTAAAAAGCAAAATTTCAAAATATAGGAAAATGCTTGAAGAACAGACAAAAACAAAAAAGAAATCGCCTGTTCCTGTGATACAAAAAGAAGGAGCAGGTCAGATAGGAATATGTGGTCCACCAAATTCAGGAAAATCTACTCTATTATCAAAACTTACAAAAGCAACTCCTGAAATAGCAGATTATCCATTTACAACAAAAATACCTATCCCAGGTATGATGGATTATCAGGATATAAAAATTCAACTTATTGACACACCATCTTTATCACTTGAATTTACTGAAAACTGGGTTGGAGATATTTTAAGAAAGGCTGATTCTTTAATATTTTTATTTGATATTTCAAGTGATTCTATTCTTGAAGAAATTGAAGAAGCATTAAAAGTTCTTGAAAAATTTAAGATAAAAAATGAAAATGAGTTTAAGTTTAATAAAAATATAATTTGGGTCGGAAATAAAATTGATTTGCCAGAGAGTAAAGATATTAAGGAGATTTTTCTTGAATTTTATTCTGACAAGATAGAGGAGTTAATAACTATTTCTGCAAAAGAAGGAGAAAATCTTGATATTTTGAAAGAAAGAATGTTTATTTCACTTGATATTATAAGAGTTTATACTAAGACTCCTGGAAAACCTCCTGACCTTGAAAATCCATATACTTTAAAAAAAGATACAAAAGTGATTGAACTTGCTGAAATTATCCATAAAGAATTTGTTAAAAATTTTAAATATGCTCGTTTATGGAGAGATAGCCAGGATAAGGTAATAATAGCAGGTAGAGATTATATTCTTCAGGATAAAGATATTATTGAAATACATGTTTAAGGTATAAAATTTTCTTATTTTTCTTTTATCTCATCAGAGATAAAGGCAATTCTTCTACATTTTGGACATACAACTTTAAGTATATCTGTTCTCTGAATTGGTGAAACAAATTTTTCTTCATATTCTGTTTTTATATCCAAATTTTTTATCATCTCAGTTATTAAGTTTGGCTGACTGAATGCAAGATTACCAAGTTTTTTATAAAGATATCTTATATGTTTTTCAGTTCCTATAATTTCTCCACAGGCAATACAAATAACTAAATTATGCTCAATTTTTTCTTTAACTTCATCTGGCTCTTTTAAATATGAAACATCAAACTGATTTGTAAGTTTAATTCCTTCCTTTGTTATACAGTTTCTTTCGCATTCTCCACAGAAAATACACTTATCAGGATTATGTATTAAAATTCTCTTTTTATTTTCAATATCATCTATCATATCAATTGCTTTTGAAGGACATACCTGAAAACAACCTCCACATCCAACACATCCATCCTCATAAAATTTAGGTTTTCCTCTAAATCTTTTAAATGGTATATGCTCTTTGTAAGGAAATTCTGTTGTATACGGTTTTGAAAATAAACTTGTTATTGCCTCTTTTAATTCCCTTATCTTTGGTTTTCTCATTTTTTATCCTCTTTCAATTTATCAACAACGCTCCCTTCCCAAAGATTTACTCCTGATTTATGACTTGCTCTTGAAATTGCATGTGCTGCTGTTGGTGCTGTTATTAAAATAAAAATAATTGTTAAAAATGCTTTTAATGAAGTATTTACAGGACCGGAAATTAAAACAGCAAGTAAAATACAACATGTCCCTAAAGTAACACATTTTGTTGATGCCTGTAATCTATTGTAAACATCAGGAAGTCGCACAAGTCCAATACAACCAAATAGATTAAATAACCCTCCGATAAACATTAAAAATAAACTTATTATTTTACCCATTTTTCACCTCATTCATCAAACCCTTTTCCTTCAAGAAATTTACTAACTGCAATTGTTCCTATAAAACTCAATAAAGCCCAAGAAAGAGAAATGTTTAAATAAAAATCAGTTTTTGTAATATAACTTACAATTGCTGCAAAATTAACAACAATTATACCAAGAATATCAATACCCACTACTCTATCAGCAGGAGTAGGACCTCTTGAAATCCTATATAGACACAAAAAACCACACAATAAAAGCACAGTAAATAAATATACTATCATTCAAATATCCTTTCTAAAATTTTTTCAAATCTTCTTACTATAATTTCTGTTGCTTTTTCAATATCATCTACCCTTACATAAATCCAATGAACATATAAATATCCTTCTGGATCAATTTCAACACTCATTGTTCCTGGAGTTAAAGTTATTGAATTTGCAAGTGCAGTTAATCCACTTTTACTCCTTAATTTTGTTTTGACTTTAATAATTCCAGGTCTTATCGGTAAATTTGGATGTAAAACCCTATATGCAACATCAAAATTTGCAACAATACACCAGAATATTAAAACAGGAATATAATAAATAGCCCAGAAATATCTTTTAATTCCAAAAAATTTATGAGGGCTTTCAGTAAACCCTTCACCAAAAATTAAACCACATATTATACATATAAAAATTCCTGCGATTATACTCTGGTAATCCACACCAAATCTACCAAACGGCCAGACAAGAAATATCCAGGCAATAAATAATAAAACTATTAAGACTCCTTTTTTCATTTCAAATCTCCAGTACCTTATTTATATATTGTAAAACACCTCCATTAATAACATCAACTACTGGACCCAATATACC
>CAYNUP010000068.1:0-2879 GCA_964400565.1 uncultured bacterium
GGTTACATTTTTTATAACAGGTAAAACATTTGATGAAGAATGGGAAGACCTTAAAAAAATAGTTTCTTCTAATTTGGTAGAAATTGGAGGACATACTTATAGTGGAATACCTGCAGGGAAAATATATAAATTATGGTGTAAAATCACAAAAGGATATTTACCAACCCATTCTCCTACCTATGGTTCTCCTTTTAAACAAAAAATAGATATTAAAAAAATGATAGAAATTGTAAAGAAAAAAACTGGCTTGAATATAATATCTTGGAGAAGTCATGGTTATATCCACGATAAAAATACTTACATTATTCTCTCAAAAATGGGAATAAAAATAGTTTCAGATGAAATAAGTTCTAAAAAGATTTATCCTGAAGAAATAAAAAAAGGTTTAATTTCTGTTCCGATAAATGTTATCCCTGACCATGACCATATTTACCACGCACATAGAGATGAGAATTTTGTAGAAAAAGCAAAAAAAGTTGGCTATGGAAAGGATGATTTTGGGATAGATTCATATGATATTAAAAAATGGGGAGAAATGGTAAAAAAACAGGTTTATGAAATTGAAAAAAAAGGCGGAATAGCAACAATTTTAATGCATCCATTATGTATGTATTTGTCAGATGAATTTAAAACAGCAGAAAAATTGATAGAGTTTTTTTCTAAATTTGATACAATATGGATGAAAGAAGTTTATTTAAAGGAATTATTTAAAAAATATCTTTATAAAGATCCCTCACATTAATTGTTTTTAATTTATCTGAAGAAACTCCAATTGCCTCAACAAAAGCGATTGTTTTTAAATTTTCTCTTCCACTGAATGGCACTTCTATATTTTTTGTTATGTAATTATAAAATCCGTCCAGTATAATCTCCTCTGGCAAATGTTTCTGGACTTCCGGAGTTAAAATTTCTGGTTTATCTGCATCCTTTTTTTGAATGTAAATTTTCCCATCTATAACCTGTAAAGATGCTTTTTCACACTCAATCCTTAAAAATTGCCCAGAAGAATGAGCAGAAAAAGTTGCCGTATATCCAAAACTTATTTCATTTTCAAATATTATTACAGAATGAACTCCTGCACCATGTCTATAAGGACTCCAAAAAGGATTAAAACTATATCCTGAAACATAAACTGGTTCTGAATGTAAAATGGCTCTCAAAGTGTCCAAATCATGAACTCCTCTTTCCCAGAGATAAGAATGAATGACTTCTCCTGAATGATGAACTTTTGGTCTCCATCCAAATATATTTAAAACTCCAAAAGAAGGTTTTCCATATATTTTTTCTTTTATTATTTTTGCCAAAGTAATGTTTAAAGGAGAATATCTGGCATTTTGGACAACACATATCTTTACATTCCTTTTATCTGCTTCTTCAACAATTTTTTTTGCTTCTTTAAAACTCATAGTGAATGGCTTTTCTACAAGGACATGTTTACCTGCTTTAATCGCCTGAAGACATTGTTTTGCATGAAGTTGTGGAGGAGTAATTATTATTACTGCTTCTGCCTCAACTGATTTTAAAGCATCTTCCATTTTTTCAAAACAAAATTTTTTATCAAGTCCAGAAATGCTACATGCCAAATTTAATGCTTCTTTATTTATATCAACAAAAGCAACTGATTTAAAATCATTTCGTTCTTTTATTAAATTTACAGGCCATTTTCCTCTTCCACCTACTCCTACATGAATAACTCTGACCATTTTTCCTCCTAGTTAAATTTTGTAAATATTTAGTAAACCACCTCTTTTTCTTTCATTCAACTCTTATTATCTACTATTTTCCCTTCTGTGCTATCCCTTACCCATAAATTTTCCCTCTCCCCTTTTGCGGGAGAGGGTTAGGGTGAGGGGAAATCTTTTGGCTACCTCACTTTCATCCTCTCCCGTCAAGGGAGAGGTGGTTTAGTTAGGATTAAATTTTTTATTATAACATAATTTAAAAAATTTCAAAAATGAAAACTTAATAAATATCCTCTTTGACCTAAAAGGAACTAATGGTTAAAATATAGAAAATGAGAAAAGGAACCAGACAGATAGTTGATTATCAAATAAAGGGTATTCCTTTAAAAATCACTAAATTTACAGATTATACTGAAAAAGTAATTTCTCCACCACATTTTCATGATTATGAAATTGAATTTCAATTTATAATTGATGGCAATGGTTTTTATTTTATAAAGGATAAAAAGTATGAAATTGAAAAAAGAAAGGTTTTGATTATTCACAGGAAGGACCTTCATTATTTTATCCCTCCAGAAAAGGAAACTAAAATAAATAAAATAACAGTAATGATGAAGAAAAAAATAGTTTTTGATAGTTTAAAATTTTTCCCTTCAATTTTTAAATGTAGAAAAAATCATCAAATATTTTTAAAAGAAAGCGATTTTTTAGTTTCCCAAATTCTTCTTGATGAAATTCTGGAAAATATAGGAAAAAAAGGAAATCTTGAATTTCTTAAATTTCTTATAAAATTAAATCTTTCAAAATTTCTTTTTATTCTCCAGAAAAATTTTAAATCTTCAAGTATTAAAGAAAAACAAATTTTAGATTATAGAATTGATATGGCAATAAAATTTATAAATGAAAATTATGGAGAAAAAATAAAAGAAGATGAAATTTGTAGAAAAATAGGGATTTCAAAATATCATTTTTCACATCTTTTTAAAAAGGATACAGGATTAAGTTTTAAAAATTATTTAATTGAAAAAAGGTTATTTGAAAGTGCAAAACTATTAAGAGAAACATCTTTAAAAATTGAAAAAATATCTCAAAAGTGTGGTTTTTCAAATTTTTCTCTTTTTTTTAGAGAATTTAAAAAGAAATTTAATTTAACACCTAGTCAGTATAGAAAAATTGTAAAATAGCAAAAAAGTATAT
>CAYNUP010000069.1:0-1530 GCA_964400565.1 uncultured bacterium
GCATATGAAACCTCCCCTTTCTTAATAGTTTTAATTAAGGATATTCCTTTTTTTCATAAATTGGAAGTAAAAAATGAAAATTTTGGTCAAATTTGTCTATTTTATAAGTGTCCATATTTCCTATCGGGATATATCCGCATAAAATATTAAAATCTGAATCGATTAGAATTTTATCTATTTTTACAACATGAGAAGGATATTTTATGTTTTGTAAAAATCTACCCTCGCTATCGAATTTTATTAACGCTCTTTTTGAAAGATCGCATACATATAGGTTATCTTTCAAATCAATAGATAGTTGGAAGGGAATCAAAAATTCTCCCGGTCCCTCTCCTTTTCTTCCGATAGTTTTGATGAATACGCCATTTTTATTAAATTTAAGGATGTTATAATTCCATATGTCTAAAAGATAAATATTCCCTTTCGAATCTGCTACAATTCCTGCTAAACCATAAAATAAAAAACCTTTGTCTTTAGAAGGTTCTATATGAAGATCCTCAGTCAAATCTAATTTTATTGATTTTTTAGTTGATCTATCAGAACAGTTAAGTTCTTCAATTATGAAATTATTTAAAAATAAATACTCAAAAACTATAAGCAACAAAGACAAGAAGATTGAAAATGAATTATTTTTTATTTCATAATATTTCCACATTTTCATATTCACTAAAAACTTCCGGCTTTTTCTCTAATATTGTAAAGTATAGAATAAAATTATTCAATAATCGTCTCCTTTCTATTTCACAATTGAATTTCTTATACTCAGCATCAAGTTTTCCGCCTCGTATAACGGAATAAAAGCATATTCGACATAACCTTATAGCCCAACAATTAAGACACTCTTCTTCACTAAGTTTTAAATATTCATTAATTATTCCTTTTATTTGTTCGAAATCAAATCCTTTTTCAACATTTCCTATTGGAATTGTAGGCTCCACCTTTTCGCATATGTGAAAATAGCCATTGCAATCAACAAAAAGTCTCCTTTTACCTGGAAAGCAAATACCGGGGACATGCATAAATTCATTTACATGGATAACAGCTCCTTGATACCTTGTATATAAATTAACCAAATCCTTCATAAAAATTTGCTCATATAATTTATTGTAATTATTAGGTTTTGAAAGGATATATTCTATAGCTTTAGATACAAAGTAACGAATATCATTTGTTTTTTCTTTATTATTATATGGTTCTAATTCTATTTTCGAATCTCTCAAACTAACATGACCTGCACGAAAGAAGTGAGCATTTTCAAAAAGTTCTTTGTTTTCAAAAAATTCAAATACTTCTTTATATTTATAAGGAGGGGCAAAAACCGGTTGAAAGGAAATTTTCGTTTTATAGTATGTTTCATCTATCTCTCTTATCATTTTTAGATTTTTAATAATACTATCAAAAGAACCTCTACCATTTCGAAATATTCTATATCTATCGTGAATGCTTCTAGGACCATCAAGGCTAATTGCAATATGAATATTATTATCAACCAAAAATTTTATAATTTCTTTTGTAAGACAGGTACCATTT
>CAYNUP010000070.1:0-1572 GCA_964400565.1 uncultured bacterium
TATTGCAAAGGTTCTTGAAATTGGGAATAAAGAGCAGGCTAAAGAACTTGAAAAAGCAATTGGTGTTAATAAAATTAAAGATTTCCTTGAAAAATATGAAAATTTTCTCTCAAAACAGTCATTAAATTTCTGGAGATTATGTTATGGAGTTAGAAGTAAAAAAACTTTTAAAAGAATATGATTAAAAATAGAAAATTACTTGAAAAATTTGAAATGGAGTTAATCTAATAAAAAATTAGTAAATTTGTAAAAAGGATGAATAAAATTAAAAGCGAAAAATACATCTTTAAATTGCTAAATGAATTTGAAAGAGTTTCTTACAAAAATTTAAAAACAACTCTTCATTAAATTAAAGGAGAAAATATGAAAGTCCTTAAATTAAAAATTTATCAACCAACTGCTCATTATAGAATACCTTTCACATTTGCAAGAAGACATACATATCCTATTCCTCCTTACTCAACAGTTATTGGTTTAATATGTAATGTGTTGGGGATAGAAAATCAGGAAGATGAAAATTTTAAAAAACTTAAAAGTAGTTTATCTCTTGCAATTTATGGAAAATATGAAAGTTTAAATAGAGAATACTTATGGTTTAGAACTTTAAATAAAGAAGAACATAACAGAAGATTTGGTTATCCAGAAAATAGGGTTATTGATAATATTCCAGAACATCCGGGAGGACAAATCCCAACAAGAATAGATGTTTTGGAGAATGTAAATCTTTTGATTTATATAAAACATAATGATGAAAATTTTCTTCAAGAAATAAAGGAAACTTTTGAAAACCCTGAAAAAAGAAAATATCCTATTCATCTTGGAAGGGCAGAAGACCTTGTTGTTTTTGAAGAGATAAATGATGAAATAAAAATAGAAAATAAGCCATTTTATGGGAAATTAGATTATTTTACATGGATTATTGACCCAAAAAGAGGGATAGAATATTTAGATTCTGATTTCTATTCTGACACTGAAAAATATGAGGAATTTTTCAATAAAATTCAAGGAAGTTATCATTTGATAACATCTTTTTACGAGATTATTGAAGGAATAAGAAATTTTGAGTATGTTCCTGTTAAACTTTTTGAAGGAGGTTCTTTTCCTTTATATTTTGGAAAGCCATTTGAATTTATTTGTGATATTGAAGAAAATATTCCTTTATTTTTTGCAAAAATGATTTATCTGGGGGTTTAAAATGGCAGAAATATGGGCAAAATCAAAGACAGAAGAAGGAAAGATAATAACATTAAAAGAGCATGTAGAAGATTTGTTGCGTAATCTGTGCAACATCTACAATGTAATTTGTTATAAACTAAATAAAATAAGAAATGATCGGTTATTAAGATTATTAAAATTTGCCATCTTTTTTCATGATCTTGGAAAGGTTTCTCCAAGGTTTCAAAAAGAAAAAGTCGGAAATGATGAATTTACAGAATATTTGAAATCAAAAGGTTTATCTCAAGATTTTCTTCAAAGATTTCCTAATATAAGGCATAACATTCTCTCATTATTTTTTATCAACAAAGGTAAGGTAAAAGAAATATGTAATGATGATCACGATTTGTATAATAT
>CAYNUP010000071.1:0-3755 GCA_964400565.1 uncultured bacterium
TTCAATAGAAAAAGATGTATTATTGATGAATATTCAGTCAGTTATATTGGTCCAAGTCCAAGATTTAAAAAACATTTTTATGTAGCAAAAAAGTATGGGCATAGAGTAATGGCAAAACTTCAATTTTCAACAACCCATGAAATTGTTACAGTCCCTTACATTCCTGTTATTTTTAACTTTGCAGAAAAGATAGAAAAACTTAAAAAGATGAAAGTAAATGGATATTTATATTGCTGGATATTCGGAGGAGAGACAAATATTGTAAGTAGAATAACAGGGCTTCTATCAAACAAAAATTTATCAAAATATAAAGTGATAAAAAAAATTGCAGATGAAGAGTTTGGAAAAGAAATTTCAAAATATGTAATAAAGGCATGGAAAATATTTTCAGAGGCGTTTAAAAAATATCCTTTTTCAATTTCTTTTCTTTATTATGGGCCTATAAATTATGCAACAATATATCCTTTCAAAACAGATGCAGAAAAGATAGGTTATATTCCTTCATGGAGGCCATTACCAAGGGATGAAAATGGATATTTAAAAGTTGGAGACAATCTTGAAACATGGGTAAAACCTTATAAACCATATTTTTTTATTAATCAACTTGAAAAAATGTCAAAAGAATGGAAGAAAGGGATTGATATTCTTGAAAATGGCCTTAATCTTTCTAATAATGAAAGATTAAAAAAAGAAATTGACATTGCAAAACACATTTATTTTTCTTTTAGAAGTTCAAAAAATATAATCTCCTTTTATTTGAATTTGAGAAATATGAAAAAAACAAATAATCCTGAATATAAAGAAAAAATAATTAAAATTCTAAAGGAAGAGATTGAAATAACAAAAGAGGACTGGAATATATGGAAGAGAAACCCGGAATTTGGTTATCATCCTGAAGCAGGTGAAAATTTTATAAAAGATACCGACTTCAAACATAAACTCTCTCTTCTCTCCCTTTGTGAACCTCCGAAGTTCACAAGTATTTGATGGTTAAGGACTTAGATAAGATGAATTTAAAAAGAGTGGTAAAAAATTGAAAAAAAGAAAAGAAAAAGGTATAATATTACAAATGATAGATTTTGAGACACCTGAATGGAAAGAAAAATTAAAAGGAAAAAGTCCTGAAGAAATTGCAAGAATTGTTGGTGAATATTATGAAAATAAATATAAAAAAGAGTATCCCATCTTCCCGTGGAAAATTTTAATTGTGATAATAATTTTCTTTCTCATACTTATAATCATTCTTTTAATTTTTATGAACTATCTGAAAAAAATTTCTGTTTAAATTTCCGAAAGGAGATATTTTAAGTATAAAATATCCTGTTTTGCAAAGTATTCTCTATCTCCATTTCTTGGTGCTTCAATACATATTGGACTTTTATAATTTCTTTCTTTAAGCAGTTTCAAAAATTCTCTATTGTTTATAATACCATCTTCAAGAGCACAAGGTATATAATTTCCATATTCAATTCCATTCATTTTAAACAAATTTTTCAAATGGACATAATATAATTTATCACCACAGATTTTTATTACTTCATCTAAAGGAGGAGGTTCTTTAAAACAGATTATATTCCCATAATCAAGATTAATTCCGACACGCTTTTTATCAATCAAATCAACGAGTTTCTTTGTGCTTAAAGCAGTATCATGGAGATAACACATATGTGTTTCAAAAGCAAAGTAAAAATCAAGTTCTTCTGCAATGTCTCCAAGAATTTTAAACCCTTCAACAGCCCATTCCCAGTGTTTTTCGTTTGCATAATTTGAACCATGTTTTTCATATTGAAAATAAGGATATGATGAATTTATTAAAGGGCCTGTCATTGTATTACAAACAGTAAGTTTAAAATATTTTGATGCCTTTCTGTAAAAATAAATTGCATTTTCTATCTCTTCCTTTCTATTTTCATGTTCAGGGTCCATTAAATTTACTCCAGGACCTCCAAAAAGCACATATTTAAGTTTTGATTTTTCAACTGCACGGGCAAGATTTTCAATATATTCATCATCACTCATATTTTTCATTTTGCGACGAAATTCAACTCCATCATAGCCAAGTTTAACTGCTTTTTCACATATTTCTTCTATTGATTGTCCTTGCTCCATATAATTCACATGCATAATAACTAAATTATCCATCTCTCCTCCTTTTTGTTTTTTAATTATAAAATTAAATATTCATCCCTGCAACATATCCTGTTGAAAAACATGCCTGTAAATTATATCCACCTGTTTTACCATCTATATCAATAACCTCTCCTGCAAAATAAAGACCATTTATAATTTTTGATTCCATTGTTTTTGGATTTATTTCATTAACACAAACTCCACCTCTTGTTACCATACTATCATAAAAGGGTCTGGTTTTTTTTACTGTCAAACTAAAATTTAAAAGAGAATTTACAAGGATTCTCCTTTCTTCTTTTGTTAATTGATTTACCTTCTTTTCGGGGTCAATATTGGAATATTTTAAAAACTCAAGAATTAATCCTGAGGGAAGCAGATTTTTAAAAAGATTCTTCAAAATTTTATTTGAATTTTCTTTTATTTCTCTCTGAAGGCGTTTGTCAAGAATTTCTTCATTTAAAGCAGGCTTAAAATTTATAATAATTTTTATTTTCCCTTTTCCAATATTTTCAGATACATTACCACTTAAATTTAAAATTGCAGGACCACTTATTCCATAATGCGTAAATAAAACTTCTCCAAATTCTTGGCCAATTTTTTTGTTATTTAAAAAAGCACTTACAAGAACATTTTTTAAATTTATTCCCTGCAGGTTTTTTATAAAATTTTCTTTTATTTCTATTCCGCATAGAGCAGGAACAGGTTTTATAATTTTATGACCGAATTTAGAGGCAAAAATAAAACCATCTCCTTCAGAACCTGTTTCTGGAAAACTTTTACCTCCTGTTGCTATAACAACTTTTTCACTTTTCAAATCCCTTTTATCAGTTTTAATCTCAAAAAAATTTTTTTCTCTTTTTAAATCAAGCACTTTTTCTTTTAAAAACAATCTTACCCTGTTTCTATCAAGTATTTTTCTTATTATCTTAACAACATCTTCTGAATTTTCACTTTCTGGATAAACCCTTTTACCTGTATCTATTTTGAGTTTTAAATCGTTATCTTCAAAAAAATTAAAAAGGTCTATATTTGAAAATTGAGAGAAAGAATTTATAAGAAATTTACCATTTTTATATTTTGAAATATATTCCTCATTTATTTCATTCATATTTGTTAAATTGCACTTTCCTTTTCCTGTTAAAAGGAGTTTTTTACATATCTGAGCATTCTTATCAATTATGGCAACCTTCTTCCCCCTTTGAGAAGCAAAAATTCCAGAAAAACAACCTGCTGGACCTGCTCCAATAATAATTACATCAAATTTTTCATCCATTTTAAAATTTTCTTCTGTAATATCTTTCGCCTCTATATTCAACTTCTACTATATCTCCATTTTTTATTAACCTATCCAGAATTTCAATTCTTCCTTTATTTTCATTTAAAAAGTTCTCTATTTCTTTTCTACTCATGGGATGGACAGAAACAATACTTAAAATATCTTTAACCAAATCACCTGTATAACCAAACTTTTCTTCTTTCCCTTCAATAATTTTTACATTAATCCCTTTATCTTTAAAAACAATATAAGCAAAATCAATCTTTTCTTTTTCTGGAATTTCAACCCATTTTTCAGCAGGTGGTCTTGTAGGATAACCAATATATGCAATATATGGTTTTACTTCCTT
>CAYNUP010000072.1:0-1717 GCA_964400565.1 uncultured bacterium
AAAAAACATAAACCAAAAAGATATAAAATTGACAGAGATACCGGACAAGATAAACAAGATATTAAAAGATTTGAATATGGATGATTTAAACAAAGAGGATTTTATAAAAAAGTGGATATAGTGAAATGATTTTTTTCTTAAGATTGGCTCTAATCAAGCATTTACAAAAAAAGTGGCGAATTTGACTTGACAAGTTTTTTTAATAATTAAGGGATTAAAAGTTTCTGGCCAGGATAGACAGTATCTGATTTTAAATTATTAATTTTTTTTATTTCATCTACAGAAGTATTAAATTTTTTAGCAATTTTTGTTAAATAGTCACCTTTTTGAACAATATAATATTTCTCTTTTTCTGGTTTTAATATGGATTTTATATTTTCTGGCTTAGATATTTCGGTTTTTTGGTTTGAAATCTGTTTTTTTATATAATATATCTCACTTTCATGTCTTGTTAATTCTTCAAGTAAAATACCTGTGCTGGAATCTAATTTTTTTTCAATTTTATCAATCCTTTCATTAATCTGTTCTAATCTTTTTAATAAATCCTGAAAATTTTCAACAACTTTTGTCTGGGAATTCCTTAAATTCAATATATCTGTTTGAAGAACTGAAAAACTTTTGTTTATACTTGATGTAGTTGTTATTAAATCATTATATGTTTTTTTTAAACCCTCAATCTCTCTTTTTATTTCAAGGTTTTTTTCTATAAATTCATCAGTAGTTTTTTTTATCCTGCCATCATATTCAAACTTCACTTCGTCTATCTTGCCCCTCATAATTTTGATCTCTTCCTTCAGATTATTCATCTCATTTGTTATAACAAGTATTTTATCAGATATATCTTTGACATCTCTGTTTAATTTTTCAATTTTCTGATTATAATCTTTTTCCATATATACAAATTTTTCATTTACATTTTTCAAACCAGTTTCAACATCCTCAATTTTCTCCTTTGTTATATCAACATCTTCTCTTGTTGCAATATAACCACATCCTCCAGAAAAAAAGATAGAAAAAATCATCAGCAATTTCAAACCATTTCTCATTTCTCAACCTCTATTTTGAATTCACACCTTCTATTCTTTGCCCATGCTTCTTCATTACTTCTTGGGTCTGCTGGCATATCTTCTCCATAACTCACTGTATACAATCTTCTTGGAGAGACACCCATAATTACGAGAAACCTTCTTGCACTTAATGCTCTTTGCTCTCCAAGAACAAGATTATATTCCCTTGTTCCTCTTTCATCACAATGCCCTTCAATTAAAATTTTAATATCTGGATTTTTTAACAAATAATCTCCAATTTTTTTAAGTGTTTCAGCAGCATCCTGTCTTATATCATATTTATCAAAATCAAAATATATATTTTCAAAAATTTTTGTCAGTTCTGAACTTACCTCTTCAGGTTTTACAAATTTTCTGTCTTTTTTAAATTCTGGAATTGGTAATTCCTCTCCTTTTATCGCTTTTTTAACTTCCTCTGGTGTTGCTTTTCCTTCTATTTTTTCTTCCACCTTCTTTTCTTCTGGTTTTAGTATGCTTACTTCTTTAGTCCATTCTTTTTCCTCAACTTTCTTTTTTATTTTTGGACAACAGGCAGAAAAAGTCAAAATTATAACTCCTATTACTAAAATTTTTGAAAATTTCATAAAACCTCCTTTTTTTTAATTTTATATCTATCTCCAATTTTTGTCAAAATTTGAAAAAAACTAAAT
>CAYNUP010000073.1:0-4373 GCA_964400565.1 uncultured bacterium
AAAGAAAAAAACCATTGAAAATTGCAAAATTTAAATTGAAAATATAACCTAAAAAACCTAAAACATAAAAAAGAAAAAAAGTTAAAGCAAAACTTAAAATAAATTTCTCTTCCTTATCTAATTTTAAAAATTGAATCAAAACTCTCCCAGGAAAATAACCTATAAAAAAAGAAAAAAAACTTAAGATAAAAATTCCTAATATATTTCCCATTAAATTTTATTTTATCAAAAACAAAAAAATTTACAAAATTCCTCCAAATATGGTAATATTTAATATGTCTAAAAGGAAATAAAAAATGAAAATACTTGTTACAGGTGGAGCAGGTTATATTGGTTCTATTTTAGTTCCTATTTTACTTCAAAATGGTTATGATGTTATTGTTCTTGATAATTTCATGTATAATCAAACATCTCTCCTTGATTGTTGTTATTATAAAAACCTTGAAATTATAAGAGGAGATACAAGAGATGAGAATTTATTAAAAGAAATATTGAAAAAAGTTGATGTAATTTTTCCTCTTGCTTGCATAACAGGTGCTCCTGCATGTGATAAAAATCCATATGAGGCAAAATCAGTAAATCTTGATGCAATTAAATTAATAGTAGAATTAAGAAGTAAAAATCAAATTATAATTTTTCCAACTACAAATAGTGGATATGGAGTAGGGCAAGAGGGAATATATTGCACAGAAGAAACACCATTAAAACCAATTTCACTTTATGGAAAATTGAAGGTTGAAGCAGAAGAAATAGTTCTTAATTCAGGAAATTCAATAACTTTAAGATTTGCTACCTGTTTTGGAATAAGCCCGAGAATGCGACTTGACTTACTTGTTAATGATTTTGTTTATAGAGCGGTTGTTGATAGATATTTAGTCGTTTATCAAGGTCATTTTAAAAGAAATTATATTCATGTTAGAGATGCTTCATTGTCTTTTATTCACTGTCTTGAAAATTTTGAAAAGATGAAAAACAATACCTATAATGTTGGTTTGAGTAATGCAAATATAAGCAAACTTGAACTTTGTGAACTCATTAAAAAACATATTCCTGATTTTTATTATCACCAAGCAGAAGTTGGAGAAGACCCTGATAAAAGAAATTATATTGTAAGTAATGAGAAAATTGAAAGAACAGGATTTAAAGCCAAAATTTCTCTTGATGAGGGAATAGAAGAGTTAATAAAAGGTTATAAAATTATAAGAAAATATGGTTTTTCAAATGCTTAAAAAATGATAGACCTTATTCTTGTAAATCCAGGTAATCCCAGAAAGGTTTATGGAAAATTAAGAAGTAATCTTGTTGGAATTGAACCGCCTTACTGGTGTGCTTTAACTGCTTCTTTTATTAGAGAAAAAGGATATTCTGTTAAAATTATTGATGGTGATGCAGAAAATCTTTCTCCAGAAGAAACTGTTGATGAAATAATAAAAAACAATCCTGTTCTTGTAAATATAATCGTAATGGGAACAAATCCATCTGCTTCTTCAACTCCAAAGATGACAACAGTAAGAGAAATACTTAATATTTTAAAAGGAAAAAATAAAGATATAAAAGTGATTCTTTCTGGACTGCATCCTTCTTCTTTACCTGAAAAAACATTAAAAGAGGAAAAAACTGATTATGTATGTCAGGGTGAAGGATTTTTAACAACTTTAAATTTACTTAAATGTTTAAAAGAGAATAAAAATGTAGAAGAAGAAAAAATAAAGGGATTGTGGTATAAAAAAGGTGATGAAATAATAAATGGTGGATATGAAGAAATAATAATGGACATTGGCTCTTTACCTTTACCTGCCTGGGATTTACTTCCAATGGATAAGTATAGGGCTCATAACTGGCATTGTTTTGAAAATATTGATGAAAGAGGAAATTATGCTGCAATTTATACAAGTTTTGGATGTCCTTTTAACTGTTCATATTGTAATATAAAAGCACTCTATGGTAATAAACCTGGAATAAGGTATAAATCACCTGAAAGAGTAATTGAAGAAATTGACCAACTTGTAAAAAATTATAATATAAAAAATTTAAAGATTGCTGATGAATTATTTGTATTAAATAAGGAAAGAGTAAATAAGATTTGTGATTTAATTATAGAAAGAGGTTATAAATTAAACATATGGGCGTATGCAAGAATTGATACAGTTGATGAAGAAATTTTAAAGAAATTAAAAAAGGCCGGATTTAACTGGTTATGTTATGGGATTGAATCAGCAAGTGATAAGGTAAGAAAAGGTGTCTCAAAAAAAATACAGCAGAATAAAATAGAAAAAGTAATCAAAATGACAAAAGATGCTGGTATATATATTCTTGGAAATTTTATTTTTGGACTTCCTGACGATGACTATCAAACTATGGAAGAGACACTAAAACTTGCTAAAAAATTAAAATGTGAATATGTAAATTTTTATGTAGCAATGGCCTATCCTGGGTCTGAATTATATAATTGGGCCATAAAAAACAACATAAAATTACCTAATGATTGGAGCGGTTTTGCACAACTTTCAGAAGATACATATCCATTACCAACAAAATATTTAAAACCAGAGGAAGTATTGAAATTCAGGGATAGGGCATTTATTGAGTATTATAGTGACCCAGAATATTTAAAAATGATTGAAGAAAAATTTGGAGAAAAAATTGTTGAGCATATAAAAGGAATGTTAAAAATAAAAATAAAGAGAAAATATGCATAAAAGAAAAATACCTTTTGGAACAATAATAATAACAGAAAAGGCAAAAAAACTAATAAATGAGATACTGGAGACAAAAAGATTATCCCAGGGAAAATATGTAAAGGAATTTGAAGAAAAGTTTGCATCTATTTGTGGAATAAAATATGCAGTTGCAGTTAGCAGTGGAACAGATGCAATTGCACTTGCTCTATCTGTTTTATATGATTTTGGGGCAAAGAGAGGAGATGAAATAATCTTACCTGCTTTAACTTTCATTGGAACTGCAAATGCTGTATTAATGGCTGGTTTTAAACCTGTCTTTGTTGATGTTGAACTTAATTCATTGAATATAAATCCTTCACAAATTGAAGAAAAAATTACAGAAAAAACAAAAGCAATTTTACCTGTTCACCTTATGGGAAAATGTGCAGAAATTGAAGAAATACTAAAAATTGCCAAAAAATATAATCTATTTGTTATTGAAGATTGTGCAGAGGCACATGGAACACAATATAAGGGGAAAAATGTAGGAACTTTTGGAGATATGGGTTGTTTCAGCACCTATATTGCCCATATAATTTCAACAGTTGAAGGAGGAATTATTATTACTAACAATGAAAATTATGCTGAAATATTAAGGTCTTTAAGAGCACATGGAAGGGCTTGTAAATGTGATGTTTGTGTTTTAAATACTTCTTCTGGATACTGTAAAAAAAGGTTTAAATATGGAAGGGATATAAGATTTGTTTTTGAAAGAGTTGGGTTTTCTTCAAAAATGAATGAACTTGAAGCAGCAGTTGGTCTTGGAAATCTTGATATATATGAAGAAATAATTGAAATGAGAAGGAAAAACTTTTTTAAATTAAAAAACATTTTTAAAGAATTTGACTATTATTTCTATACAATTGATGAAAGTGAAAATGAAAAATTAAGTCCACATGCTTTCCCTTTTATTCTTAAAAAAACATGTAAATTTAAAAGAGACCAACTTGTGTCCTATTTGAATGAAAATGGAATTGATACAAGAGACCTTTTTTCCTCAATACCTACACAAACTCCAGCATATAAGTTTTTAAATTATAAAGAAGGTGATTTTCCAGTTGCTGAATATGTTGGAAATAATGGAATTCATATAGGAGTTCATCAAGAAATAAGTGACGAGGATATTGAATATATAGCAAGAGTTATAAAAGATTTTTTAAATAAAAATGGATAAAAATTCTTCTATTTATATTTCAGGTCATACTGGACTTATTGGTTCATCAATAACAAGAATTTTAAAAGAAAATGGCTATAAAAATTTAATTCTTAAAACCAAAAACGAACTTGATTTAACCATTCAGAAAGATGTTGAAAAATTTTTTAAAAAAGAAAGACCTGAATATGTTTTTATGTGTGCAGGGAAAACAGGTGGAATAAAAGCGAATATTGAAAGATCCGGTGATTTCATTTATGAAAACTCAATAATAAATCTCAATTTAATTCATTATTCCTATATTTATAAAGTTAAAAAACTTCTTTATATTGGATGCTCATGTATGTATCCTAAAAATTCTCCGCAGCCAATGAAAGAGGAATATTTACTAACAGGAAAAATAGAAGAGACAAATGAGGCATATGCAATCGCAAAAATATTGGGACTTAAAATGTGTCAGGCATATAATGACCAATATAGAACTAAATTTATAACTGTTA
>CAYNUP010000074.1:0-2001 GCA_964400565.1 uncultured bacterium
CCGGACCTGCGAATTTGACCTATTGCGCCTATGAGCGCGAATAGTTGAGTGCTGATGTCGTAAAATTAAAAAACAAAATCTATTGACAAGGAGGCGAATATGACGGTATAATAACAAAAAATCCAAAACCACATAGTTGAAGCCATATTTTATTCTTTTCATTTTTTACTCCTTTTTTGAAATTCTTTTATTATTTCATATATAAAATTCTTCATTTCCATATCTTCCTCATTATAATATAAAGCCCATAAACTAACTTCAATTTCTTCCCATTTCCCAACATCTTTAAGTATTTCAAGTGCTTTTTTTCTTATAGAAACTTCCTCATTTTTATTTTCAATTATTTTTATAAGATTGTCCTGATATTCATAAGAATTCATAAAGGAGAGAATTTTAAATTTTGTTTCCTCATCTTCTTTTTCAAATCTATCTATTAAATAATCAATGTTTTTCTTATCAATTGCAATAAGGGTTTCAAATGTTATTTCTTTAATTGTTTTATCTGGACTATCAAGATATGTAAGAAGTTTGGCAAAATCAATCTGTCCTATACTCCATGCACAATATCTTTTAACTTTTATATCAGGGTCTTTTTGAAAAATATCTTCAATTTCAGGGAGTGCTGATTTTATTTTTAATTTACCTATGGTAAAAATAGCATCAATTTTTTCATTTTTATTTGGACTTTTTAATTGTTTTATAAATCTTCTTGCACTGGGGATATTTCTTTGTTTTATTCTTGAAACAGGAATTCTTAAAGTTGAAAGAAAAATAATACCAATACAGACCCAAAAAATAATCTTTTTTTGTTTATTTAAATTCTTATAAAATTCAACTAATTTTCTCATCAAAAATATTATACCGCTTTTCCCTGTGATAGCAAATTTTAAAAAGACCTTTTCAATTAAACTTTTCTTATTATGCAGGAATTTCTGAATTTTGAAAAATCAATTTTCTGAATAATTTTTTTTGTATTTTTATCCCTATATCCTGAAATTTTTTCTTCAATATTTAAACTTTTTCTTATACTTTCCATAAAAATTTCTCTTATATATTTGCCTATAATTGAAGAGAAAGACGCAAGAGGTGAAATTCCTTCAACATTTTTAAAGAATGAAATTTCAAAAAAATGTTCTTTATTGAAGAGTTGATATTCTGAAATATTACAATTTTCCTGTATGGATTTTATTTCATATTCAGGGAAAAAATAGGTGAGATATTTTTTGTAATAGATTAAACCACCTATTTTACCACAGAAAAATTTTACATTTTTATAATCAGCCATGTCTTTTATTATTTCACAGAAATTTGAAAGATTGAGAATAAATTTTGAGTTTTTTTTAATTATAAATTCATTAAAAAAGTAAGGACATATAACATTAACCTTTATCTTTTTAATCCTTCTGCCTTCTTTTATCAGGTCATTATATTTGGAAAAAAGGTTTTCATGGTTTTTGATTTTGAAATTTAAAGGTATATTTTTTTCACATATATTTTCTTCAAAGGCACATTTTGAGACAGAGAAACTTTTTAATATATCTAATGGAGATTCTGGAAATCTATTTTTTAAAATGTAAAATAAGATAATTGCAATTTCCTCAATCCTTTCAAAATCTTTTTTATTTCTGTAAATGATTTTGCTGTCTTTTATATAATAAGGGATTTTTATATTTTTATCTGCAAGGATTCCAGTTATAACAAGAGGACCAAGAATAGGTCCAAATCCATTTTCATCAATTCCACATATATTTTCTGCCATTTTTAATCATTTTACCATATATTACAAAATTTTGTTTTGACAGAGGATTTTAAAAAAAGGTAAAATAAAAATGTGGGAAAGAAAAATAAAGGTGTTGCATTAATAGCAGTAATTGTAATGATTATTTTGTTTTCCTCCATTATTCTTGCTGTTGTTCTTACTTCTACCATCGCCATAAAAAGAGCAAATTTTTATTATGATAAACTTATAGCATTAGAAATAGCAGAAACAGGAATTCAGAA
>CAYNUP010000075.1:0-11706 GCA_964400565.1 uncultured bacterium
ACAGATATATTCCTTCTGATGTAAAATTAAAGTTTAGCGAAAAACTTATAAAAATTATAAAGGTGAAAGATATAGAAGAGATGGAAAAAAATATGAAAAATGAAAAAAAGAAAAGATACATAGGAATGTTTTACAGAGATGAATTTTATATAGTTGATTTGAGCGAATATGAAAATAATATTGAATGTGATGCTCTTTATAAAAAACTTGATACATTTATAGTTGATAATTATCTTATAAAAAATTTTATTGAAATAGAAGAAGATGTTGAATTTTCTTATCACACTTCAAAAGAGTATTTATTAAAAGAATATGAGAAGAGAAAAAGAGGAGTGATTTTCTTTTTAAATCCAGTTGATAAGAATTTATTTATTGAAATATGTCTGAAAGGAAAAATTATGCCCCATAAATCCACATATTTTTATCCAAAAGTGCCATCAGGTCTTGTAATATATAAATTTTAAGGATTTGAAAATTGTGTTAAACTTAATAATATGGAAAGAGTAATTAAAGTTGCGCCTTCTTTATTATCTGCTGATTTTTCTTGTCTTGGAGAGGAAACAAAAAAGGTTACAGAAGCAGGTGCAGATTTGATTCATTTTGATGTTATGGATGGACATTTTGTTCCAAACTTGACTTTTGGTCCAATGGTTTTATCAGCAATAAGAAAATACTCAAAATTACCTTTTGAAGCACATTTAATGATAACAAATCCTGAAAAATACTGGAAAAATTTTGCCCAGAACGGAGCAGATATAATAGGAATACATATAGAATGTGAGGTAGACCATAAAAGTTTAATTGAGGAGATAAAGGAATATGGGAAGAAAGTATGTATTGTTATAAATCCACCAACAGAAATTGAAAAAATATATCCTTTTTTAGAAATGGTTGATATTGTTTTAATTATGACAGTAAATCCTGGCTTTGGTGGCCAGAAGTTCATTTACCAAGTTGTTGATAAGATAAAAAAAGTAGATGGATACAGAAGAGAGAAAGGATTAAGTTTTGAAATTGAGGTTGATGGAGGCATAAATAGTGAAACTGGGAAAATTGCTATTGAAAATGGTGCTGATATTCTTGTGGCTGGTTCTTATATTTTTTCTGGAGATTACAGGGAAAGGATAGAAAGTTTAAGAAAATGGAAAAAATAAATTTTGAGAAGTTGAAGGAATTGTTAGATAGAAAAGAAAAGAATGTTGAAAAAAATGTTAGAGAAATAATAGAAAGAGTTAAAAAGGATAAAGACAGAGCGATTTTTTATTTTACAGAAAAGTTTGATGGCATAAGGTTAAAGAAAATAAAAATAGATAAAAATTATGTAAGAGAATGTAGAAAATATTTAAAAGGTGATATTTTTGAAAGTATAAAGAAGGCAAAAGAGAGGATAGAAAAATATCATAAAAAACAATTACCATCTGGATTTAAAATAAAAGAAAAAAATTTTGAGATTATTTTTAAATTTTCTCCAGTTGAAAAAGTTGGAATATATATTCCTGGAGGACAGGCGCCTTTAATTTCAACTCTTTTAATGACTGTCATTCCTGCCAAAGTTGCTGGTGTTAAGGAAATATATGTTTCTTCTCCACCTTCTTATAATTGTAAAATTCACCCTTTAATTGTTGCTGTTTGTGAATATCTTGGAGTGAGGGATATATTCACAGTTGGTGGTGCCCAGGCAATAAGTGCATTTGCTTTTGGAACAGAAACAATTCCAAAGGTTGATTTAATTGTTGGTCCGGGGAATAAATATGTAAATACAGCAAAAAAATTATTATATGGTGAGGTTGGTATTGATTTACTTGCAGGTCCAAGTGAAGTTGTTATTTTTTCTGATGATACAGGTAAGGAAGATTTTATTAAATATGACCTTAAAGCCCAGATTGAACATACAGATGGATTAGGAATTTTTATAACAACTGATAGATATCTGGCAGAAAGAATTTCTGAAAAAGTAAAGGAAGGATACTTATTAATTGTAAAAGATGAAAATGAGGCAGTAGAAATTATAAATTATATCTGTCCTGAACATTTACAGATAATTTCTAAAAAACCTGAAAATTTTATAAAAAATTGTAAAGCAGGAGCAATATTTATAGGTAATTATACACCTGTAGCAATTGGAGATTATTTTGCAGGTCCATCACATGTTTTACCTACAGGTAAAAGTGCAGAATTTTCTTCTGGTCTTTCTGTTTATTCTTTTTTGAGGTCTTTTGCAATTATAAAGGCAGGAAAAGAATTTATAAAAAGTTATGGGAAGTATATTGAAAAGATGGCAGAAATAGAAGGTCTTAAAAATCATATTGCATCAATAAAAATAAGAAAGAATTCCTGACATAATAAATTGGTCTTGACAAAAAAAATATAAGGTATAAAATAGTTTGTGAAATTTTTCACAAATTATAAAGGAGAAATAGATAAAAATGTTATTTTTTATTATACTTTTACCTTTTTTGGGAGCGGTTTTGACTAAATTTTTAAATAGAAAGTTTTCTCTTTTTATTGCTTCTTTAATTACTTTCTGTGATTTGATTTTTATAACTTTTCTCACACCAAATTTAAAGACAATAAGTAAACTTTCAGGGATTATATTTTTCTGTGATGATTTAAGTTTTTTATTTGCAATTACATCTACACTTGTTGCATTAATAATTTTTATTTATTCTTTTGGATATTTCAAAAATGAAAAAGAAAAAAATATTTTTAGTTTTTGGGCTTTAATTTTTCTTGGAAGTATGCTCGGAGTAATTTTTTCAGATAATTTAATTTCCCTTTATTTATTCTGGGAAATTGCGGGTTTATGTTCATACAGATTGATTGGATTTTATAGAGAAGATGAGCACCTTTTAAAAGCAGATAAAGCATTTATGATAACAGCAGGTGGAGCAGGTATTATGTTTTTATCCTTTGCCTATATATACATACAAACTGAAACATTTTCTCTTTCTGAAATGACTGGATTTTCTGTCCCTTCTTATATTTTTCTTTTATTTTTTATAGGTGTAATAACAAAATCAGCGACATTTCCTTTACATACATGGCTTCCAGATGCTTCAATTGCACCAACTCCTGTAACTGCCTTTTTACATGCTGCTGTTTTAGTTAAAATAGGTATTTATGGCCTTTTAAGAATATTCTGGAAAACTTTATCTATTGATGGAAATATTTCATGGGCTTTATATCTTGGTATAATCAGCAGTTTGATAGCAGGCTTTATTGCTTTAATTGAGAAGGATTTCAAAAAAATTCTTGCATATTCAACAGTAAGTCAACTTGGATTTTTAATAGGAGGTATTTTATTGTTTAATGAAAGAGCAATATCCGGTGTTTTAATTTTTTACATGGCACATGCTCTTGGAAAATGTGGTTTGTTTTTGACTGCTGGAATAATGGAGAAAATTTTCAGAACAAAGGATATTACAAAAATGGCTGGTATTATGAAAAAAATGCCAGAAACAACAATCGCTTATTTTCTTTCCATGCTTTCTGTTATCGGTATCCCCCCTTTTTTGGGATTTTTTGGTAAAATAAATATTATAATTGCAACACTGGAAAATAAAATGCTTCTGGCAGGATTTCTATTAATTATAAGTTCAGTTTTAACTCTTTTATATTTGTGGAGGACTTTTAAATATGTATTTATAAGTGAAAAAGCAGATATTGAATTTGATTATAAAGGACTTGAAATAATGAATATATCTGTTTTAATCCTTGGGGTTTTTTCTCTTTTATTGGGTTTAATTTATATGTTTTTTAAAGGAGGAGTTTTTGGATATTAAAAATTTATTTTTACCTGTTTTTATAAGTTTTGGATTTTCATTTTTAAATATTTTATTTTTTGGAATTAAAAGGATTTTCAGAAAATACATTTCAATTTTTGGTTCTTTACTGGTTTTAATTTCCTGTATTTATCTCTTGCAACATCTTTCAGTGCTTACTCAATGGGAAAAGTTAAATATCTTTTTTGCAATATTGATTTCAGGGATAAGTTTTCTCTGTATAATCTATTCACAGTGGTACAATCCTTCTGTAAATTTTGTTTATGATACTCTGTTTTTCTTTTTTACCGGCTCTATGATTGGTATTGTCCTTTCAAACTCTTTAATTCTTTTTTATATCTTCTGGGAATTTATGACTCTTTCAAGTTTCTTTTTAATTCTTTATGAAAATACTACTGAAGCAAAAAATGCCTCAGTTAAATATATTGTAATGACAGGAGTTGGAAGTATTTTCTTGTTATTTGGCATTCTTGGAGTAAAATTTATTGAAACAGGTTATCTCTGGAAACATATCTTTTTTCTTTCAATATTTATTGGAGCAGGAGTTAAAAGTGGTATTTTCCCATTATACAGTTGGCTCCCTGAATCTTATCCAGCAGCACCAACCCCAATAAGTGCAATGTTATCAGGAGTTATGAGTAAAATGGGTATATATGCTTTTATAAAATTTTACTTTATAATTTTTCAGCCAGGATGGTCTTATACATGGGAAACAATAATGATTTTTGTTGGGATGATTACTTTAATCGCAGGCGTATTACTTGCTTTAATTCAGCATGATATTAAAAGATTGCTTGCCTATCATAGTATGAGTCAGATTGGTTATATTTTTCTTGGTATCGCAACAGGAACATCTATAGGTCTTTGTGGAGCACTCTATCATCTTTTAAACCATTCAATTTTCAAATCTCTTTTATTTTTAGGTTCAGGCGTTTTGATTAAAATGACTGGTTCAAGAGAACTTGAAAAATATGGTGGTTTTTCCAATATTTTGCCATTTACATTTTATACTTTTTCAATTGCTTCATTTTCAATTTCAGGGCTTCCTCCTTTTAATGGTTTTGTTTCAAAGTGGATAATATGTCAGGCATTACTTGAAAAAAGGACAGGTTTATCAATACTGGCGATGATAGTTGCTCTTCTTGGAAGTGCTTTAACCCTTGCTTCATTTATTAAAGTTCTAAACGATTCTTTTCTTGGAGTTGGAAAAGGAGAAATTAAAGAAAAAATATCTGAAAAAACATTTTTTATTATAATTCCTCTTGGTCTTCTTGCTTTTTCCTGTTTATTATTTGGTATATATCCTTCATTAGTTGTTAATAAAATTTTTATTCCAATTGTTGGTGATATTCCTACTTTAAATATAAAACTTATTAATCTTGTTAGTTTCTGGGGATATATTTCAATAATTCTTGTTTTTATTCTTTATATTTACCTATCAAAACTGGCAAACAAATTTAAAGAAAGGAAAGTATTTCTTGGAGGAGAAAAAATTCCAAAAGAAGCAACTGATTTTGATGGTTCACATTTTTATAAGACAGTATATGAAACAGAAGGTATTAAAGAGTTTTATGAAATTGAAAAAAAGGGGGTGCTTGATTCCTATTCAATTTCAGAAAGATTTTTCAACTTTACAGGCAAAATTTTAAATAGAATTGAAATTTTTGTGAGAGATGAAATTTATAAAAATGGTAGACAATATATATATTTCATTACAGAAAGATTCAGGACTTTCCAAAATGGACTTTTGCCGAGATATATTTTCTGGGTAATTGCAGGAGTTGTTTTTATAATGGAGGTATTGAAAAGATGGTAATAAATATTGGATTTCATATTTTTTTACTTCTGATGATGGTTATTGGAGCAGGTATTGCTATATTTTCTAAAAAACTTATATCTTCTCTTGTTTCTCTGGGAACAGTTGGAATGTTATTGAGTATTTACTTTTTAATTCTTGGTGCTCCTGATATTGCGATTACACAACTTGTGGTAGAAGTTTTAACTCTTATTATTTTACTTTCAGCAATTACAGGAAGAGATGTTACTGCTGATATGACCTCATCAAAAATTTATGGTTTCTTTTTATTTTTTATATTTATAATCTCAATAATTACAATTTTCTCATATTCTTATTTCATTTTTCCTGAATTTGGAAATTCAAATATGAGGGTTGGAAAAGAATATTTATATCTTGCGCCATCAAAATTAAAAGCAGCAAATGCTGTTACTGCAATAGTTCTTGATTTTCGTGGATATGATACTATTGGAGAAGCAACAGTTATATTTACTGCTATTATTGGGGTTATGGTTCTTTTAAGAAAAAAGGGGAAAAAAGATGAATAAAGGAATGAGTGAGATAGTAAAAAACATAAGTAAAATTGTCTCTCCATTTATAATTATATTTGGAATTTCAATTATTTTTTATGGACATCTTACACCCGGAGGTGGTTTTCCCGGAGGTGTTATAATTGCTGCTTCTTTTGTTTTACTTCTTCTTGCTTATGGTAGAGAAAAAGTTTTATCAAAATTGTCTTTATATAAAAGTGATATTTTGCATGATATTGGTGCAATTATGTTTTTATCAGTCGCTTTAATTGGTTTTTCAGGTGGGATTTTTTTCCTTAACTTTTTTGACAAAGGAAAGTTATTTTCTTTATGGAGTGGAGGAAATTTATTATTCAGTAATATTGCAATTGGTTTGAAAATTGGAACAAGTTTATTCCTTGGGATAACTTTACTTTCAATGATAAGGATTGTTTATAAGAAAAATAAAATTGAATTTTATGAAAAGGAGGAAGATATTAAATGATAGTTTATATTGCCATTTCAATTATGTTTTTTGTTGGGATTTATGGAATGATGGTTAAGAAAAATATAATAAAAATGATTATAGGAGTTAATATTATTGGATATGCCGTCAATCTATTTTTTATCGTTATTGGTTATAAAAATGGAGGCATCCCACCAATATTAATTTCTGGGATGGGAATAAAAGAGTTTGTAGAAAAAGCAGTAAACCCTTTGCCTCAGGCACTTGTTTTAACTTCAATTGTTATAGACCTTTCAATTATATGTTTTCTTGCTTCTCTTTCAATAAGAATTTATGAGAAATATGGCACTTTTGATCTTGAAAAAATAAGGAGGTTAAAAGGATGAGTTTGATTGTATTTCCTGTTATTTTATATTTACTTTCAGCATTTTTAATAGCACTTTTATGGAAAAAATATAAAAAAATTTCTTCTATTGCCTGTTTTTCTTTTTCTGTTTTAACCTTAATATCTGTGATACTCTTAGGGAGATATGTATTTGAAAATGGAAAGATTATTTATTTTATAGGAGGATGGGAAATACCTATTGGTATTGCTCTTATGGTTGACCCTCTTTCTTTTGTCTTTCTTCTTGTATTAAACTTTATTTTGCCTATTATATGCTGGTTTTCAATTTCTTATATGGAGAAATATGTTAAATCAAGTTATTTTTACATTCTTTTTTCTCTTGTTTCTGCTGGATTAAATGGAATTTTGATAAGTATGGACTTTTTCAATATCTATGTCTTCCTTGAAATTTCATCAATCTCTTCATATATACTTGTTGCTTTTGGATTAAAAACAGAACAACTTGAAGCATCTTTAAAATATACAATCCTTGGATTTATTGGCTCAACTTTTATACTTGTGGCGATTGGATTGATTCTTGGTAAAACAGGAACATTAAATATTGCTGATTTTACAAGTGTTGCAGTAGAAATGAATAAAATCCAATTATGGTTTATACTTGGTCTTTTTATATCAGGTTTTGCATTAAAAACAGCCCTTTTTCCTTTTCATTTCTGGCTTCCAGATGCTCATTCCCTTGCACCTTCTCCTGTTTCCGCAATATTATCAGGATTATTTATTAAGATTACAGGTTTTTATCCACTCATAAGGATTGTTACAAATATTTTCATTATGTTTCCTGAAAGTAAATTTATTATGATGGCATTAGGACTTGCTTCTATGATTTTTGGAGCACTTATGGCAATTGACCAGATTGATATAAAAAGAACCTATGCATATTCAAGCATAAGTCAAATTGGTTATTGTGCCCTTGCTTTAGGTATAGGAGGATATTATGGATATCTTGGAGCAATTTTACATTTTGTTTTTCATTCTTTATCAAAATCTTTACTTTTTTTAAATTCTGGAGCAATTGAATATAAATATGGAACAACAAAAATTGATGATTTAAAAGGGCTAAATGATAAAATGCCATATACTACTGCCACAGGTTCTATAGGTATGTTTTCAGTAGCGGGTGTTCCACCTTTTGGTTGTTTCTGGAGTAAAATTATAATTATAATTGCTGCTGTTAAATCTCATTTTTACGGAATTGCTTTTATATGTGTTATTGTTTCAATAATTACTCTTGGATACTTTTTGAAATTGCAAAGGAAGATTTTTTACAGTAAAGTTGAAAATTCAGAAGTTAATGAAAATGGTTTTAATATTTTAATGCCTATGGTTTTGTTATCTATATTTATTTTTCTCTCTGGAATAATTTTTTCTCCAAATATTAAATTTTATGTGGATAAAGCAGTGGAGATTATGGAAAATTTTTCATATTTTCAAATAATGGAGAAGTAAAATGGGATTTTTTATAATTTTTATTTTAACTTTTTTTGTATGGATGATTTTAACATGGAATGTGGAAATTTTAAACATAATTGTAGGAATTTTATCCTGTGGTTTTGTTGCTTTAATATTCAGAAAAGAATTTAAAATTGATAAAAAAATCTTTCATATCAAAAGGTACCTTTATTTTATTGAATACATTTTTGTTTTTATTTACTACATGATTAAAGCAAATATTTTAATGGCTTACAGAGTTTTAAGTCCGAGATTACCCATAAAACCGGGTATTGTTAAGATTCCATTGGAATTAAAATCAAAAATGGCAAAAGTTATCCTTGCAAATTCAATAACATTAACCCCAGGGACTTTTACAGTAAAAATGGAAGATGGTTATCTTTACATTCACTGGATTTATATTTATACTTATGATAAAAAAGAGCAGAAAGAAAAGATAGTGGGTCTTATGGAAAAAATTTTAAAAAGAGTTTTTGAATGAATACAATTTTTATTTTTACTGGAATATGTATATTAATGTGTATATATAGAATAGCAAAAGGGCCAACTGCTGCGGATAGAAGTGTAGGAATTGATATTCTTGGTCTTGTTATTATAATTTATTGTGTTTTTTACTCTTTAATTACCGGTATTGATTTTTATATGAATATTGCTATTGCATGGTCTATTTTAGGTTTTGTTAGCACAATAACACTTGCAAAATTTCTTGAAGGGAGGCATTTTGATGATTGAATTGATAGGATGGTTTTTAATTTTTACAGGACTTTCTTTTGTCTTTTTTGGTTGCCTCGGTCTTGTCAGGATGCCTGATGTTTACTGCCGACTTCAGACAGCAACCAAGTGCGTAACTTTTGGAGCAGGTTCTATCCTTTTTGGCACTTTTTTAATAACTGGATTTTCAAGTATAGGCCTTAAATCTTTATTATGTCTTGTTTTTTTATTTTTGAATTCGCCGACTGCTTCACATGCTTTATCATATGGTGCTTTTGTTTCCGGGGTTAAACCAGTTGAAGGAACAGAAATAGAAGAAGGTTTGATAGAGGAGGAAAGAGATAATGCATGAATTTTCTGTTGTAAATAATCTTATTAAAATTCTTGAAAAGGTCTGTAAAGAAAATAATGCCAAAAAAGTTTTGAAAATAAATTTAAAAATAAATCCTTACAGTTGCCTTGATGAAGAAAATTTAAATTTTGTTTTTTCTTCATTTACAAAAGATATTCCTGTTTATAAAGAAGCAAAGATTGAAATTAAAAGAACCCTTGCTCCATCAGAAAGAGAATATATAGTTGAGAATATTGAAATTGAGGTTTAAAAATGTTGAAAGTAATAAAAATTGAAGAAAGTGTGTTTGAGGAAAATGAGAAAATAGCAGAAGAAATTAGAAATATTTTAAAGGAAAGAAAAATTTTATCTTTTAATATTATGGGTGGTCCTGGGAGTGGAAAAACATTATTTATTGAGAAGACAGTTGAAATACTGAAAGATGAATTTAAATTTGGTGTTATTGAAGGAGATATAGAAGGAACAGAGGATGGAGAAAGAATTAAAAAATTTAATATACCGGTAGTCCAGATAAATACAGGTGGTGCATGTCATCTTGATGCAAATATGGTTAAAAAAGGAATATTTAATCTTCCCCTTGATAAAATTGATATAATTTTTGTTGAAAATGTTGGAAATCTTGTATGTCCTGCTGAATTTGATGTTGGAACAGAAAAAAATATTGTAATTTCTTCAATAACAGAAGGGAATGGAAAAATTGAAAAATATCCTTTAATGTTTAAAGTTTCTGATTTATGCATTTTAAACAAAATTGATTTACTTCCATATATTGAGTTTGATTTTGAAAAATTTGAGAAAGATTTAAAAAAAATCGCTCCTGAAACTTTTCTTATTAAATTGTCTTCAAAAACAGGCAAAAATTTTAATGAATGGATAGAATATTTAAGAAAATTGAGGATGGAGAAAAAGTTTTAATAATTGGTATAGGAAATAGATTGAAAGGAGATGATGGAGCAGGAAGTATTATTGCTGAAAAATTGAAAGAAATTTTAAAGAAAGAAAATGTATATATTATAGATGCTGAAAATAAACCTGAAAATTATATTGGAAAAATAAAAAAAATTTCCCCTTCCTTAATTTTAATAATAGATTGTGCAGATTTTAATTCATTTCCAGGTGATTTTAGAATTTTAAATATTGATGAGGTAAAGGAAGGGACAATATCAACTCATAATTTTTCTATTCCATTACTTAAAAAACTTATAGGAGAAATTGAAATTTATTTACTTGGAATACAACCAGAGAAAATAAGTTTTGGAGAGAATCTAAGTTTTTCAGTTTTAAATTCAATAAAAAAAATATTAAATCTTTTCTGTAAAGAAACTTCTTGATATGGGAAAATGTGAAATATGCGGAAAAGAGAAAATAATTTCAAAAAGTATAGGAGTTTGTCTTGAATGTATTAGAGAAAGACCTGAAAAATCATTGTTTTATATCATAGAAATTCATAAAAAGGTAAGAGAAAATTTTAATTTACCACCTTTTCCCCCTCAATCAAAGAATGGAATAGAATGTAATATATGTGATAATAAGTGCAATATGGCAAAAGGAGAAAAGGGTTATTGTGGATTAAGAGAAAATGAAAATGGAATTTTAAAAAGTAAGGTAAATTCAGATACTGCTCTTTTTGATTGTTATTATGACCCAATTCCTACAAATTGTTGTGCAGGATGGTTTTGTGGTGCTGAAAAAGAAGGTAAAGGTTTATATAATCTTGCAGTATTTTTTTATGGATGTTCTTTTAACTGTCTTTTCTGTCAGAATTACTCACATAAGTTTATTGAAAGAGCACCAATTTTACCACTTGAGCAATTGGTCAAAAAGGCAAATAAGGATTCTGTTTACTGTATATGTTTTTTTGGAGGTTCTCCTGAACCACAACTACCATTTGTTATAAAATTTTCAGAAGAGATACTCAATTTTAAAAAAGTAAGGATTTGTTTTGAATGGAATGGAAATGGTAATGAAAAACTTGTAAGAAAGGTAGGAGAGATTGCTTTAAAAACAGGTGGGATAATAAAATTTGATTTAAAGGCATTTGATGAAAACTTAAATATTGCATTGACAGGAGTTTCAAATAAAAAAACATATGATAATTTTAAAATTATTGCAAAAGAGTTTTTTTCCATGGCAGATTATCCAGTTTTAACTGCAACAACATTACTTGTTCCTGGTTATATTGATGGCGAGGAAATAGAAAAAATATCAAAATTTATAAGTGATTTAAATCCAGAAA
>CAYNUP010000076.1:0-3033 GCA_964400565.1 uncultured bacterium
ATCCTTGGTTTTATCATTTAAATAAAGAATGGTCCTTCTCAGAATTTTTTACTATAAATTCTGCTGCTTCTTTTAAACTTGGAAAAACATAATCTGGTTTTATCTCCCAGTTTTCTATTTCTTTTATTGACTTTGTTTTCCCTGTTAATACAATTATTGTTTTTAATCCCATTGATTTTCCCACAATAACATCTGTATCAGTATCTCCAATAAAATATGTCTTTGTAAAGTCAATATTTCCAATCTCTTCTTTTGCCTTTAAAAATAATCCTGGCTTTGGTTTCCTACAATTACAATTTTCTTCTTTTTTATGAATACAGTAATAAACCTTATAAATTTCAACTCCTATTTTTTTCAATTCTTTCTTCATATTTTCTGTTATTTCATCAAGGTCTTTTTGACTAAAAAGTCCTTTTCCAACACCTGCCTGATTTGAAATAATTACAATTTTATAACCCGCATTATATAAAATTTTTAAACCTTCAATTCCTTGAGGAATAAATTTAAATTCTTCCCATTTTTTTATATAATCATCAGGTGTAAAAATTGATATAACTCCATCCCTATCAAGAAATATAATTTTCATTTCTACAATTTATCTTATTAAAAGAGTTTTAAAGACTTGGACTGCTTCTTTAAGAGCATCCTTTTCAAGGGGTTTATAAAATTCTTCTTTATGAATAGGTTGATCTACCTTCCTTTCTCCTTTTAAAAGAGTAATAATATTAATTTCTACATCAAAATATGATAAAAGTGTATGAGTAGAGGGACTGCCAAATTTTATTTCCTTATCAGATGAATAATCACCCCCTAACTGACTTTCAAGTTGAAATAATACAAAAGATAAATTTGGATATAGAGATTTTAAGAGAGTAAAATCTACAAGAATTCTTTTTAACATGGCATTTTCAGTATATGCTTTACATTCCACAGCTATCTTGAATTCCTCCTTAATAAAAACATGAATATCGGTCTTTAGTAAATAGTAAAATTCATTTATATTGTCTTTAATATATTGCCTTACTTCTTCATTTTTAATTTTTTCAATATATTCTTTCTTTATAGGAATTTTTATTTTTTTATTAGCAAAATGTAAATCTTCTAAATTTCCTCTCATTTCTTCCCACGAAATTTTTATCAATTCTTTGGCTATGCTCTCTACTAATTTACCTTTTCCCGCCCTTATAATTCCTCCATATGCCCTATCTGTTGACACTTTGGCTTCTTTTTCTATCCCCTTAATTAAATCATCATATGCCTCAATAATAGAATTTAATTCTTCTTCCATCTTATTTAATTAAAATTGAAACAACTTATCTTTTTCTTCTATTTCTTTTAATCTTTCCTCTGCTTTTTTACAATAATCTTCAGAAACATCTATTCCTATGTATATTCTATCAAGTTTTTTAGCAACAAAAGTAGTGGTCCCAACACCATTGAATGGGTCTAAAACTATATCTCCTTTAAAACTAAATAACTTTATCACTCTTTCACATAATTCTTCAGGGAACATTGCTGGATGCCCATATTTTTTCATATTGTATTCAGGATTAATATCCCATTTCGCATATACCCATTTTTTAAATTCATCAGATGTAATATCAATATTTTTATAATTTCCATAATGTTTTAATGTCCCTTTACAAAAAATCTCAAGAAATTCCCATGTATATTTAAGATAGGGATTACTTGGACTTTTCCAACTCCCCCAAGCTGTATATTTACAATTATAATTATGTTTATCCCATATAATTTCACCTTTCCATATTAGTTTATTCTCCATAAAAAAATTTGAAATGATATGATGTATAGGCACATAATCAGAAAACAAAGGTTGGACATTAACCACTATTCTACCACCAAATTTTAAAATTCTTATACACTCTTTAAAAATTGCAAACAATTTATCAAAATATTTCTCCCAATCTATACCATCTTTATGGCTTTCGTATTCTAAACCAAAGTTATATGGTGGAGAAGTTAAAATTAAATCTATACAATTGTCCGGTAATTCTTTTAAAATTACTTCACTATCCCCAACTATTATTTTATTTTTAAATTTTTCTGGTAAAGAATTATTCTTTCTAAGGAAATTATTTTCTTTAGCATAAAAATATTTTCCTCTCAAAATTTCTTTTAAGAACCTATCTTTCACCTTTCTTTCTCGATCATATCCAACATATAACCTTTTTTTGCCTTTTAATCCATAGCTTTTTATACTTTCCAATGTAGAAAAAATTTTATTTAAAATTTCTCTTTGTGAAGGAAACCTATCAGAAAATTCTAAAATTTTCTTTTTGAAAAGAAAAAAATCCAATTCACGAATAAATAAAAAAAGGTTATTTTCTTCCAATTTATAATATATTTCATCTTTATTGAAATTAGAGAACAATAAGTTTAATACTTCTTCACAAATACCATTAATTCCACTTATCGCAATTTTTTTATATTCAAGTCCCATATTATATATATTATAACTTTTAATTTAAAAGAAAGGTAGAGTTTCTTGCAGATTAAAAAGGAGATTCATATTCTGGACTGCCTGACCGCTTGCTCCTTTTACCAGATTATCTATCGCAGAAGTTATAATTATATTTTTATCAACAACTTTAATTCCAATATCACAGAAATTTGTATCAAATACATTTTTTGTTGAAGCGCTTTCTCCATATTTCATAATTCTTACAAACGGTTCATTCTTATAAAATTCATTATATAAACTGTAAATATCTTCTGGCTTTGTTTTTTCTTTCAATTCACAGTATATAGTTGATAAAATTCCCTGATTATAAGGAGCAAGATGTGGAACAAATAAAACATTATAATTTTTATCTCCAAACTCATTTATAATCTCTTCCATTTCTGGCTGATGACGATGCTCTCCAATCTTATATGCTTTTATATTTTCATTACATTCAACAAACATATTTGAAAAACTTGGATTTCTTCCTGCTCCTGATACACCACTCACACTATTAATTATAATTTTTTCTTTTATAATTTTATTTTTAACAAGTGGTAAAACTCCAAGAA
>CAYNUP010000077.1:0-14799 GCA_964400565.1 uncultured bacterium
ACTATATAAAATAAGATAAAAAAATTGGAAAATGAAGAAATGATAAAAAAAGGAAAATTTAGAAAAAATTAAAATGGCGAATTTGTCTTGACAAAATTTTATATAAAAATATAATTTAGGTTTAATGGGCATAATAATTAAAAATGGATATCTTATAGACCCAAAAACAAAAAGAGAAGGCAAATTTGATATTCTAATTGAGGGAAATTTTATAAAGAAAATAGGCAAAAATATACCTTCAAAAAATCACAAGATAATTGACTGTAAAAATAAAATTGTATGTCCTGGATTTGTTGATTTGCACTGCCATTTAAGAGAACCAGGTAGAGAAGATGAAGAGACAATTTATACAGGGAGTTTATCTGCTGTAAGTGGAGGATTTACAACAATATGCTGTATGCCAAATACAGACCCTCCTCTTGATAATAAAGTCAGTGTGAGGTTTGTTTATGAAAAGGGACAAAAATCTTTATGTGAGGTTTTTCCAGTAGGGACTATAACAAAAAACAGGGAAGGGAAGGAAATTGCTCCATATTTAGAAATGATAGAAGAAAATGCAGTTGCTTTTTCAGATGATGGAAATTGTGTGATGGATAGCAATGTTATGAGGAGGGCACTTGAATATACATTGATTCATAAGAAAACTATTATTTCTCATTCAGAAGACCAGAATTTATCAAAAAATGGTGTTATGAATGAAGGATATATTTCAACTAAACTTGGACTTCATGGAATACCAAAAGAAGCAGAAGAGATAATGGTTGAAAGGGATATAAAACTTGCAAAATTAACAGGAGGGCTATTACATCTTACACATTTAACAACAGAAGGAGCAATTGAATCTGTAAGAAGAGTTAAAAAATCTTTAAAAAATATATCCTGTGATGTAACAGTTCATCATATAACATTAACAGAAGAAGCAGTTATTAACTACAATCCAAATGCAAAAGTTTCTCCACCTTTAAGAACAGAAAAGGATAGAGTTTCTTTAATTGAAGGACTTAAAGATGGAACAGTTGATTGTATAATAACAGACCATGCTCCACACAGTTATGAAGAAAAAGAATCTGGTTTTGAAAATGCTCCTTTTGGAATTATTGGATTTGAAACATTTTTACCTCTATGCTTGAAACTTATTGATTATGGTATGAAACTTATGGATATTATTTACAAAATTACATATGCTCCAGCAAAAATTTTAAATATTGAAAGAGGAATAATTGATGTAGGAAAAAGAGCAGATATAACTATTTTTGACCCTGATATTGAATGGATTTATAAATATGAAGAAATTAAAAGTAAAAGCAAAAATTCTCCATTTATAAACTGGAAACTAAAAGGCAAAGTTTTATATACAATCTATAAAGGTAAAATTGTATATAAAGATGAAAGATTTATAAGATAATTTTTTTTCCTTTCTTTATTGATTCAATAGATTTAAAAACCATACTTAAACTTTTTAAATTATCCATTCCACTTGTTTCTGGTTCTCTATTTTCAATAATACTTCTATAAAACTCGTATAGGGATAGAAATCTATCCTCTTTTTCAAGTTTAACTGGTTCTATTATTTCCTCATTTCCTTCAAAAATCTTTTTTATTCCAGAATTGTCCCAGATTATACTTCCTTTTTCTCCATATATTTCCCATATTCCAGCAGGTCCGGTATATCTTCCTGTGCTTACCCAACTTCCTGAATAATTTAGATGAATATTCTCTTCAAATTCAAAAATTGCACTTAAACAGGCATCTCCTTTAAACCAACTCCAATCAGGATTCCAACTTTCTGCATAAACACTTACTGGATTTTTCCCAAATATATATCTTGCAAGGTCAAAATGATGAATTGCCATATCTATTAAAAGTGGATAATCCATTTCCTTTCTGAAACCTGAAAATTTCGGACCTCCTTTATAATTTATGATAAACCAACTGATATTTCCTATTTCACCTTCATCAATAATTTTCCTTAAAGTTCTGGGCTCTTTTCTATATCTATAATTCTGACTTACCATCAATTTCCTTTTATATCTTTCTGCTTCTTCAACAATTTTTTTAGCATCTTTAAAAGAATCTGATAATGGTTTTTCAATAAGAACATGAAGACCTTCTTTTAGAGATATTATTGTTGTTTCTTTATGAAAAGATGGAGGCGTAACATTTAAAAGAGCATCTGCTTTAACTTCTTTCAGACATTTTTTTAATGATGTATATGCTTTTCCTTCAAGAAAAGGATATTTTTCTATACTTTTCTTTAAAATTTCTTCATTTATATCCACAATTCCTGCAATCTCCCATTCTTTTGAATTGGCAACTATATCAAGCCAACTTTCTCCAAATCCACCTACTCCTATCTGTATTATTTTCATTTCTCTTCATATAAACCAAATTTTATAACTTTACCATTTCTATCAAAGGAAACATAAAAATCTTTATAAAACCATATCTCTGCCATTCCTGTTTCTGATTTATAAATCCTATAATCTTTTCCAAGTGTTTCTTCTACATTTTTCTTATCCATACCTGTTGTAATTTCTAATTTAAAACTTTCTTTTTCTTTAACTTTTTGAGAAGAAGCACAGCCAGATAATAAAAAGATTAACCCCAAAATTGCTAAATTTTTCATTTTTCTCCTTTTTGAATATATTTTATCACATAAAATCTCTAAAAATAAAAAAATTTGCAGTTTTTAAAGGTAAGGTGTATTATGAGATAAAAGTTGGAGAACAGAAACTTTCTGAATTAAAAGGGTAGTGATTGGTAATTCCCAAATTTCTAAAAGAGAAGGAGAAGAAGCAAAGCAATTGATAAATAAAATTTTGGATAGAATGCCAGGGTAAAAGAGTCCGAAAGTTTGACAAAATTTTGAGTGGAAGTATAATAATAAAAAAATTGTAGAAGGAGGGGGAGTGAAAAGTTTAATTAAGTTTTTTATTATAATTATACTTTTTTCAGGGTGTGCTCCTGTTTTAAAACAGCCGGAATTATCAAAAGAAGTAATTGAAGAAGAAAGGGAAAGACAGCAGGAAATTGCTCTTTTTACACAGATAGATAGAGAAATAAGGTTATATAAAGTTGGGTTTCCATTATTGAAGGGTGCTTTAAATTTTTACAATAAAAAACCTGTTGTTTCATTTGGAATTTTAGTTCACAGTTCAAAAAATTATAAAAAGGAGGATTTGCCAATTATAAGAAAAAAATATATAGTTGAAGATACACCTACAATACTATATTTACATCCTGAATTTGGTGCTTATAAAGCAGGATTAAAGATAAATGATAAGATAATTGAAATAAATAAGAAAAAAATAACAAATTTAGAAACTCTTTCAAAAGTAATCAGTGAAATAGACCCTTTGAAAGAAACAGTTGATTTTGTAGTGGAAAGAGATAGAGAGATTTTAAAATTTGATGTTCCTATAACAAAAATATGTCCATTTTCTTTCTTACTTGTTACAAATCCTCAAATTAAAGACCAGATAAATGCTTACACAGATGGACAGAGAATATATGTAACCCCTGGATTATTGAGATTTGTTCAATCAGATACAGAACTTGCTATTGTTTTATCACATGAAATTGGTCATGCAGTTTTAGACCATGTTCAGAAGACACTTGGTAATAGAATACTTGGAACAATTTTTGATATTGCAATAACTGTAGCAACAGGAGTAAGTACACAGGGAATTTTTGGAGATATAGGAGCACTTATATACTCAAAAGAATTTGAAAAGGAAGCAGATTATATTGGAACATATATAGCAGCGATAAGTGGATATGATGTTTCTGATGCTCCAAATTTATGGAGAAGAATGGCTGCTGAATATCCTGGCTCAACAAAAGATATATTTCTTGCGACCCATCCATCTTCTCCTGAAAGGTATATCTTGATAGAAAAAACAGTTGCTGAAATTAAGGAAAAACAGGAAAAAGGGCTCCCTCTTACTGTTGAGTTGAAGAAATAAAATTCTTAAAATGGAAATTATTATAGGACTTCTGGTAGGATTTTTTGCTGGATTTATATGTGGATTGTTTGGAATGGGTGGTGGCTCTTTAATGGTTCCTGCAATTTATCATTTTTTTGGTCATTCTTTTCCTTTTGAAAGTAGAATGAAAATATCTATTGGAACAAGTCTATTTGTAATAATTTTTTCTTCTATTTCAGCAATAATCACATATATTAAAAACAAAAAGATAAAAACAGATATAATTTTTCTTATAGTCCCTTCAGGAATTATTGGTTCTCAATTTGGCGCATTTTTAACAAGCAGATTAAATGATATAGTTGTAAAATATATCTTCGTTTTATTAATTACTTTTTTGGGTATTAGAATGTTTTTTGCTGGAGAAAATGAAGAAGGCAAAGTTATAGAAATTAAAAATTATAATAAATTTGCTGGTATTGGAATAGGTTTTTTTTCTGGATTTGTTTCTGGATTGTGTGGAGTTGGTGGAGCAGTTTTAATTATTCCTTTACTTTATCTTTTTTTAAAAGTTCCTATTCATTATGCTATTGGAACTGCTCTTATTTCAATTTTGTTTAATTCTATTTCAGGAAGTTTAGCATATTTTATAAGGGACCTTATAAATTTAAAAATTGGTTTAACTCTTGCTTTAACTTCTATTATAGGTGCTCCAATCGGTGCTAAAATTGGAATAAACCTGCCAAGAAAGAAATTGAGAAAAATGTTTTCAATCATTCTTATTATTTCAGGTCTTTCTGTCCTATTCAGAAGTTAATTTTTAATAAATATCCAGAAATGTGGTAAAATAATTAAATTTAAAAGGAGGTGTCCATGGTTAAAATTTTAATAATTTATCATTCAAAAACAGGAAATACTGAAATTATGGCAAAAAATGTTGCTGAGGGAGTAAAGGAAGAAAAAGGAGAGGTAATATTGAAAAAAGTTGAAGATACAAAAGTTGAAGATTTACTTGATGCTGATGGGATTATTGTTGGTTCTCCTACATATTTTGGACTTCCTTCAGCAGAGATAAAGAAACTTTTTGATGAATCTGTTAAATATTATGGAAAACTTGAAGGAAAAATTGGAGGTGCTTTTACTTCTTCTGCTAACATTGCAGGAGGAAATGAAACAACAATTATGGGAATAATCCAGATGATGCTTATACATGGAATGATAGTTCAAGGGACAACAAAATCAGACCATTATGGAGCAGTCAGTATAGGTTCTCCTGATGAAAAAGTTAAAGAGGATTGTAAGGCACTTGGTAAAAGAGTTACAAAACTTGTTAAGAAAATCAAAGGAGAATAGATATGGATTACTCAAAGACAGTTTATCTTCCAAAAACAGATTTTCCTATGAAGGCGAATTTAAGTCAGAGGGAACCAGATATACTTAAACTCTGGGAAAAAATTGATATTTATAAGAAAATCCTTGAAAAGAATAAAGGGAAGAAATTTTATATTCTTCATGATGGGCCTCCATATGCAAATGGTCATATACATCTTGGGACTGCATTAAATAAAATTTTAAAAGACATAGTTGTTAAATATAAATCTTTGTGCGGTTTTTATTCTCCCTTTAAACCAGGATGGGACTGTCATGGTATGCCAATTGAGCATCAGATTTTTAAAGAAATTGGAAAGAAAAAAAATGAAGTTGATATATTAAATTTTAGAAAAAAGGCAGGAAATTATGCAAAGAAATTTGCTGAAATTCAAAAAGAGGAGTTTAAAAGACTTGGAGTTTTTGCTGACTGGGAGAATCCTTATTTAACACTTTCTCCTTCCTATGAAGCAGATATTATAAAAGCATTCGGTAATCTTTTTCTTAAAGGGTATATCTATCAGACATACAAGCCAATTTTTTGGTGTATAACATGTGAAACTGCACTTGCTGAAGCAGAAATTGAATATTATGATAAAAAATCACCTTCAATTTTTGTAAAGTTTAAAGTTATTGACGATAAGGGCATAGGGTTGGGAGAAAATACATATTTTTTAATATGGACAACAACACCATGGACATTACCGGGTAATACAGGTATTGCACTTAATCCTGATTTTAAATATCTGTTACTTGAAAATAATGGAGAAAAAATTATTATTGCTGAAAAAAGGATGGAAGATATAAGTAAAATAATTGGAAAGGAATTAAAAGTTTTGAAGGAATTTAAAGGGAACCAACTTGAAGGGATAATATGTAAAAACCCACTTTTAGAAAGAAAATCAAGGGTTATCCTTGCTGACTTTGTATCAGGAGAGGAAGGAACAGGTTGTGTTCATACAGCCCCTGGACATGGAGAAGAAGATTATTATGCAGGAATAAAAAATGGACTTGAAATAATATCTCCTGTGAATGAAAAAGGCCAATTTACAGAAGAAGTTAAGGAGTTTGAAGGAATAAATGTTTTTAAAGCAGATAATCTAATAATAGAAAAACTTAAAAGAGAAAATTATCTTGTTAGAAGTGATGAGATTATTCATTCTTATCCTCATTGCTGGAGATGTAAAAAGCCAGTTATATATAGAAGCACAAAACAATGGTTTTTAAAAATTGACCATAATGATTTAAGAAAAAATATGATAGATGAGATAAAAAGAGTAAAATGGGTTCCTCCTGAAGGAGAAAACAGAATTGGTTCAATGGTTTCTTTAAGACCTGACTGGTGTTTATCAAGACAAAGGTTATGGGGTGTATTTATTCCTGTTTTTTACTGTAAAGATTGTGGAAAGGCAGTGATAACAGAAAAAACTATTGAAAATATTTACAATTTTGTAAAAAAATATGGTTCTGATATATGGCTTGAAAAAAAAGAAGAAGAGATTTTACCTGAAAGATTTAGTTGTCCATATTGTGGTGGAAAAAGTTTTAGAAAAGAAATGGATATACTTGATGTCTGGTTTGATTCAGGAGTCAGTCATATTGCAGTTTTAAAAGAGGAAAATAATTTAAGATGGCCAAGTGATTTATATCTTGAAGGGAGCGACCAGCATAGGGGATGGTTTCAGACATCATTAATAACTTCCTGTGGTATTTTCAAAAAAGCACCATATAAAACAGTTTTAACACATGGATTTGTAGTTGATGGATATGGAAGAAAAATGTCAAAATCCCTTGGAAATGTTATAACTCCTGATGAAATTATAAAAAATTATGGTGCTGAGATTTTAAGGTTATGGAGCGTATTTGAAAATTATCAGGAAGATATAAGAATTTCTGACGAGATAATAAAGAATGTTGTAAATGGATACAGGGTTATAAGAAATACTATAAGGTTTTTACTCGGTAATATTTACGATTTTAAAAAGGAAGAGGAGATCCCCTACGATAAACTTTTTGAAGTTGATAAATGGGCAATTGAAAGATTAAAACTTCTGAAGAAAAATGTTATTCAGCATTATGAAAATTTTGCATTTAATAAGGTATTTGAAGAGATTTACAATTTCTGCAATATATCTCTTTCATCATTTTACCTTGATTATCTTAAAGACCGTCTTTATACTTACTCAAAGAATTCAATAGAAAGGAAATCAGCACAGACAGTTTTAAATAAAATCCTTCTTACGCTTCTCATTTTAATTGCACCTATCCTTTCATTTACAGCAGAAGAGGCATATCAGTTTATACCAACAGAAAAAAAGGAAAGTGTTTTTCTTGAAGATTTACCTCCAGTAGAAGAACCTGATAAAAATATTCTTGAAAGATGGGATAGATTTTTTGAAATAAGAAAACTTGTCCTTAAAAAACTTGAAGAAAAAAGGGAAGAAAAATTAATTGGAAGTTCTCTTGAAGCGAAAGTAATAATAAAGTGTGATAACAAAATGGCTGAATTTTTGAATTCTTTTTATAAAATTAACACATTATTTATTGTTTCAGAAGTTGAAATTTTAAATGATAATAATTTTGAAATTATTGTTGAAAAAACAAAAAATAAAAAATGTCAGAGATGCTGGGTATATTTTCCTGAAGTTGGTGAAGATAAAGAGTTTCCTGATTTATGTAGAAAATGTATAAGTGTAATTAAAAAGGATTGTTTTGTATAATATGGAATATCTCATAGATGGACTGAATGTAATTAAGACAAGTTTTATAAAAAAATATGAGAAATATGGAATTGAAACAGCCCAGGAATTTTTAGTAAATATACTTGAAAAATATAAAAATAAACATCCTTCAGTTGAAATCACCCTTGTTTTTGACGGATATTCTACAATTGATTTCAGCAGAAGAAGAATAAAAATTATTTTTTCAAATGAAATAAAAGCAGATGAGAAAATGAGAAAAATACTTGAGAGTAGAAAAAACAAAAATGAAGTTTTTGTTGTTTCTAACGATAGAGAAATAGGTGAGTTTACAAAAATCCTTGGAGGGAATATCCTTAAAGTTAATGAGTTTCTTGAGATTGTTTATCCAGTAGAAAGAAGAGAAAAGAAGGAAATAAAAAACCAGAAAGATATTGATTACAGAATTAAATTTAAAATTGAAAAGGAACTGGAAAAATTCTATGGAGAAAAAATTAAAAAAAATAGAAAAGAAAATACTGAAATTTCTGGAAAAAGAGGATAACTTAAGAGAGGAAGCACTTAAAGTTTTAAGGGAGATTACAAGAAAATCATCATATGCGATTAAAAAAATACACTCAGGAGATTTTAAAAAAGGAAAAAAAGAGGTTGAAAATTGTATAAAAAAATTGAAATTGATAAAAAGAAAATTAAAAAAATATCCTGAAATTTATTATCAGGGTTTTTTACATCAGGCAGAAAAAGAAGTTATAGAAGCAAAGGCAACTTTGGCAATTATTGAAAAGAAAGAAATACCTGATATTGAAGAATTTGACCCTGTAAGTTATCTTCATGGAATATGTGAATCTCTTGGTGAAATAAGAAGATATTTACTTGATTCTATGAGAAAGAAAGAAAAAATTGACTTTGAAAAATATTTAGAAATAATGGATGAAATTTATACTTTCCTTCTTTCATTTCAATATCCTGATGCAATTACAAGGTCTTTAAGAAAACAGATTGATTATGCGAGGGGAATTTTAGAAAAAACAAGAGGAGAAATCACAACTTATTATTTATCAGGAAAAAAATGAGACATAGACAAAAAATGCAGCACCAAATCCATTATCTATATTAACGACAACTACATTTGGAGAACAACTATTAAGCATTGTCAAAAGAGGAGTTATTCCATTAAAATTTGCACCATATCCAATAGAAGTGGGCACTCCAATGACAGGTCTTCCAACAAGTCCTCCGACAACACTTGGTAAAGCCCCTTCCATTCCTGCAACTACTATCAAACATTTTGCCTTATTTAAAATTTCTATTTTATCAAGCAATCTATGGAGACCTGCAACTCCTGCATCATATATCCTTTTTACTTTTACTCCAAGAATTTCAAGAGTTATTGATGCTTCCTCTGCCACAGATATATCTGCAGTTCCACCAGTTATAACACATACATACCCATTTCCTTTTTCTTTTTCTTTCTTAAATGTTAAAATTTTTGCCTCTTTAAAATAAATTATATCTTGAAATTCCTTTTTTATTCTTTCAGCAACATCTTCTTCTATCTTTGTAACTATAACATTTGAATGGATTTTTTTAATTTTTGATATTATCTCTTTAAGTTGTAAAAATGATTTTCCTTTCCCATATACAACTTCAGGGAAACCAAATTTTAAAGTTCTATGAGTATCAATTTTTGCAAATTTTATATCAATATATGGAAGGATTTTTAATTTTTCAATAAACTCATCCTGACTTATTTTCCCTTTTTTAAACTCTATCAGCAATTTTCTTATTTTTTCTTTATCCATTAAAGCACCATTCTTTCAAGACGCTCTATTCTTTCTTCTATTGGAGGATGTGTTGAAAATAGAGAAAGTATATTTTTTGCTGAAAATGGATTAACAATAAATAAATGTGTTGTTGCAGGATTTGCATTATTCATTGGGTATCTTTTAACTCCATAGGCAAGTTTTCTTAAAGCATTTGCAAGAAATAAAGGATTACCTGCAATTTTTGCTCCATCTTCATCAGCAAGATATTCTCTTGAACGGGATATCGCAAGTTGAATTAATAAAGCAGCAATTGGTGCTAAAATTGCAAAAAGTAAAATTGCAACAATTTCAAAAATATTACCACTTTTTCTTCTATCCCTTTCTATTCCACCAAAAAAAGCAATATATTGAAGCATCCTTGCAAGAAAAGTTATTGCTCCTGCTATCGTTGCTGCTATTGTTGCTATTAAAGTATCTCTATTTTTTATATGTGTTAATTCATGCGAAATTACTCCTTTAAGTTCATTTTCTTCAAGTAATTCAATTATTCCAGTTGTTAAAGCAATAGCAGAATTATTTGGATTTCTTCCTGTTGCAAATGCATTTGGAGTTGGTGAATTTATAATATAAACTTTTGGTTTTGGAATACCTGCTATCTGAGAAAGTTGTGCTACAATACTATGTAAATATGGGTCTTCTTCTTCCTTTACCTCTCTTGCTCTATAAATAGCAAGAACAATTCTATCACTGAAAAAATATGAAAACCAGTTAAGGAAAAAAGCAATAATTAAAGATGTTATAAGTCCTCCTTTTCCAAAAAATCCACCTATCCAAACAAGAATTACAGTTAAAAAACCAAGTAAAATATATGTCTTTAATCTGTTTCCCATTTGAACCTCCTTTTTAGTAAATATTTAGTAAACCACCTTTTTTTTCATTCAACTCTTCTTATCTACTATTTTCCCTTCTTTGCTATCCCTTACCCATAAATTTCCCCTCTCCCCTTTTGTGGGAGAGGTGGTTTAACAAGGATTTACTTTTTTATTTCTTAAATTATACTTTAATAGAAAAATTATGTAAATTTTTTGACAAAAAAGTAAATTTTAAAAGGTTTGAAAACTTAAGGATTGGGATTAAATATAAAACTCCATAAATTCCTAAGGCGGGGATGAAAAACAGAGGCAAAAATAAAGAAGAAAATAAAGCACCAAAAAGGTCAATTGAATAAATTTTTCCTGTTATTTTTACTATATTCTCATTTTTAATTAAAGATGATATTATTCCAAATTCCCACCCTGTTAAAAATCCAGAAAAAAATACAAGAAATAAATTCAATTTACCATTTATAAGAAGGAAAACCGATAAAATGTAAAATAAAAAATGGAAAATTTCAGAATAAAAAATTGTTTTTTTATCTGTTTTTTTAAAAATTGAAATTAAACTTCCAGAAGAAATACCAGCCATAAAAATACCAATAATTCCACTTATAAATCCATAAATAAAACCAAAAATTATCTGGAAAAGAAATATAAAAATTGTCTCAAATGTAAGGGAAGAGAAACCATTTGTAAATATAATTGTTGAATAGGTGTCTGGAAAAATAAGAAAAACCAAAAACAGAATGAAGAGAATAAAAAATAAATACTTTCTCAATTTAAAAATTCTTAAAAAAAATTTATCCATAATATTTCCTATTTTAGGGGATGTCTGTGAAAAATAATATAAAATAGAGGAATAGAGACAGAAAGGATTTGAAACTGTATTTTCATAAAAATCTAAATTTAAAATCTTTGAAAGGTAATCATTTTTTTTATTTTCATCAAGAACATATTTAAGATACCATTCATTAAAAAATTCTCTATCATAAATTAAATTTCTATTCAATTTTAATTTTTCATTTGAGCCAATATATATCAAAGGATATGTAAATAGAAAAATTTCGTTTTTAAAATATTTCTTTGCTGTTTTATAAATTGAAGAATGAACTCTTAAAATCTGTTTTCCAAGATAATCATAAGTTCCTGGTAAAACAATTACAATATTTTTTGTAAATTTTGAAATTTCTTTAAAAAACTCATCTGTAAGAAAATAATTTTCTTTTAAATTCATTATCTGTGAATTTGTTATTATAATGGTATCAAATTTAATTCTATTTTCTTTTAAAAACCTTTTAATATCAGCATTCACAAAAAAGATATTATTAAAATCTTTTTTGAAAAAATATTCTTTAATAATTTCTGTCTTTTCATTATCAATTTCAAAAAAATAAATTTCACCGATTTTATACTTCTCAATTTCTTCAATTATTTCAGGGTTTCCAATTATTCCAATTTTTTGTGTCTTTTCAGAGAAGGAAATAGAAAATGATATGTTTTTTATTGAGAAATAATCTGGCTGATTTGAAAATTCCTGAAATCCATTTGATAGAAGAATATATTGAGTTTCTTTGTTTAATAGAATTAATTTATTATAAAATGTGTCAGATATTTTCTTTACATCAAACCCTTTATACTTCATAGAATTTGTTTTAAAGTCAATTTTTTTTGAAAATGGCAAAAGGAAAATAAAAAAGATAAGAAGGAGAGAAAATTTTTTTTCAAAGAATAAAATTGTTGAAATGTTTATAATTGATGAAAGAAAAATTAAGAAAAAAATATCCTTTTTAAAAATCAAAAATAATGAAAATAGAAAACCGCCTATTAAAAAACCTATCGCTTCAAAACCATAAACCTTTCCTGAACTTTTTTCTTCCTTGTATAGAAATGAAAGCAATATAAATCTTGCTCCTTCAAAAAAACCTGAAAAAAATGAAATTAAAAATGAAAAAATGAAAAATTTTAAATTTGAATAAAATAATTGCTGAATATTCAACCATATCCTTAAAAAAATTATGGAAGAAATTAAAAAGAAGGGTTCAAAAATAGTAAAGAAAATATAAAATTTTCTGTAATTGATGATTTTTCTGAATAAAAAACTACCAATTGCACCACCTAAAAGCCAGAAAGATATAACAAAAGAAAAAGAGATTTCATTACCAAAAAAGTTTGAAAAAATCTCCCTTAAAATAATTGATTGAAAAAATATTCCACTTATTCCTTTTGAAACAACCATTAAAAAATTATATAGAAAAATTTTTTTCCCCAATTGATATTTTCAAGTCTTTTTCTAAAGCAGATAAAATTTTTATTAAGAATTTGAAAGTTATATTTTCTTTCCCCTGTTCAATTCTTGATAAAAGTTGCTGTGAGATGCCAAGTTTTTCAGCAATATCTTTCTGCCTTAATTTTTTCTCTTTTCTTATATCTTTTATTATTCTTCCAATTTTTTTTAAATAAGGGTCTGGCTCTTTTTTTTCTTTCTCTTTTATAATAATACCTTTTTTCTTCAATTTATCTTTAACTTTTTCATATATTGCATCCCAGAAAATAATTTTTGGTTCATTCCACTTATTTTTTCTCATATCCCTTTTTATTTTTTGCCAGTTTTTGCAGAAAATAACCTGATTTATGTAATTTTTAAATACAAAAGATACATCATTGGTTCTTGAAAATAATAAAGAAGCATACTCAACAAATTCTGGATTTTCAGGTTCACTTAAAATTTTTTTTACTTTTTTTTCACTTATTTTCCTATCCCATAACCAGTTCATATAAAATCAACCTCCTTTTCTATAATCTTATCTATTTCATTTTTGAAATGCTTTTCAATTTTATAGTAATCAATTTTATGTTTTGTTTTTAAATCAGAAATTCCACTTTTAATTTTAAATCTATCATACTTTCTAAACCATACTATTAAATTCTCAATAATGACTTTATCACAATACTTAAATACAAATTCTGATAAAGGAATAAAAGTAGATGAAAGAAAATATAGGTCAAAAATATCCTTACCCTCTTCTCTACCTCCAAAAATTTCTTCTTTTCCTGTTATATCCTCCTTTTTCCATAAACCACAAACAGAATAAATCTTTCTTAAATATATATCTTCAAGAGATGCAACTGGTATTCCATTTATTATATTTACCGGCTTAATAAGTTTTAAAAAATCTTCAACAAAATCAACTTTTATTTTTTTACCATTAAATTTAAGTTCACATAAAACATACCTTGCCATCCCTCTTTTTTCAATCCTTTGAATTATTTTTGAAGGAATTCCCTTTTCTTTCAAATAAGATAAAACTCTTTCTATTTCTTTAAAATCAAAAGAATTTGTAAAAAAATCAATATCAAATGAATAACGATGTTTGAAATAAAACATAGATAAAGCAGTTCCTCCAACAATATAAAAATTATCAATTTTGCCTGAAAGGTTTTTAAAAATTTTTTTTATATATTTTTCCTCTTCCATATTAAAATTATACAACATAAAAGTTGTTTTGTAAAGAAAAATACAACTTATATGTTTTAAAAAGATATAAAATAAAAAAGCCCCTGCCTTTTTAGACAGGGGCTTTTTTAAAAATTTCTTTTATGGATTATAAACACACCCAGCGCTTCCAGCAGCATTATCAACATTCGGGAACATTTCTGTCTTTGATATTTTTCCAACAGGTATCCATCTTACATGACCTCCAGCAAAAAGAGCATTCACGCCATCTGCCTTATGGTTTGCTGTCATCTGTGAAGTTGTTCCTCCTATAATTGTATCTTTCTTCCATACTGCACCAGGATCACCAACCTTATCACACATTAAAACTGTATCAACATCTGTCTGCTCATTACAATCAATAGCATATGCATATGAGCATCCACGATCATCTGTTTTACCTGTTTTATCTGTTAAAAGGTCTCTTCCTTCTGACCATGCTCCTAAAGTAGTTCCTGGATCTTCTGTCTTATGATAAAGGTCAGATGGGCAGATGAATGTTTTTTGGGTTGATACATACCTTGGATAAAGAAGTCCAAGGTCGCATACAACTCTTCCTGCTGAAGGTGTTCCTGTTTCTATTGCTGGGTAATATTCTTTATAATCCTGGGCATACATCTTTATTGCAAGACCTATCTGTTTTAAATTGCTTATACATACACTCCTTCTTGCCTG
>CAYNUP010000078.1:0-1852 GCA_964400565.1 uncultured bacterium
AATAAGGACAGTATGTATTTTCTCCTTCATCTCCAACAATATTTCCTGTATAAACATATAAAAGCCCTTCTTCATAACCTATTTCTCTTGCTCTTTTTATCTTTTCAATTTCTGTAGGATAATGGTCTGACATTTTATAAGCAGGAAAGAATCTACTTATATGCCATGGAATTCTTTTATCAATATTTTTTATTTTTTTTGCAATATCTCTTATTTGCTTTTCACTATCATTATATTCAGGAATTAAAAGAGTTGTAACCTCCACCCATATATTTAATTTTCTCATTAACTCAATATTCTCAACAACATATTTTTGATTTGCCTGTGGTAATTTTTTATAAAACTCCTCATCTCCTTTAAGATCAACATTTGCAGCATCAAGAAATTCTGAAATTTCTTTTAAAAATTCTTTGCTCATATATCCATTTGTAACAAAATTGTTATAAAGACCATTTTCTTTTGCAATTTTACAAGTATCAAAAGCAAATTCTCCAAAGACAGTTGGTTCTGTATAAGTATATGAAATTGAAATACAGTTATATCTTTTTGCTAAATTAACTATTTCTTCTGGTTGCCTTCTTCTTGAAGTAAAAATTCTTCCTTCTTTTGGTGGATGAGAAATTTCATAATTTTGACAGAAAGGACAGAAAAAATTACATCCACATGTTGCAATAGAAAATGAAAAACTACCCGGAAAAAAATGATAAAATGGTTTTTTTTCTATTGGGTCAACATTTTCAGCAATAATTTCGCCATAAACAAGAGAATATAAAATCCCATCTTTATTCAATCTTACACCACATTTCCCTACTTTATCCGGCTCAATTATACAGAAATGATTACATAATTGACACTGAACTTTTTTATCTTCCAGTTTTTTCCAGTATCTTGCTGTTTCCATATTTTTCCCTTTTCAATAAAAACATATACCCTTTGAACAACTTGATATTTCATCAGGCAGTATAAGATAATCAAATTCATCTAAAGGACCACCATAACTTAAAACCTGAGAAGTTTTACTTCCGTATCTGAAAACAGTTACGCCTTTACATTTCAATTTCCATCCATTTATAAAAATTTCCTTCACTTCCTCTATTGTTGCATCATAAGGTAGATTGACTGTTTTTGAGACAGCATTATCAGTATATTTCTGAAAAACTGATTGCATTTTTAAATGTAATAATGGTGGAATATCAAGAGCGGTTAAGAATATCTTTTTATATTCTTCAGGAATACCCTTAATATTTTTTAAAGACCCTGTTTTTATAATTTCTTTCAATATTTCTGAATTCAGAAATCCCTCCTCCTTAGCAAATTTTTCAAAAACAGGATCTATTTCAACAAACTTACTTCCTTCAAGTATATTTCGTATAAAAGCAACTCCAAATATTGGTTCTATTCCGCTTGAACAATTTGCAATTATACTTATACTTCCTGTTGGAGCGATTGTTGTTCTTGTTACATTTCTTAAAGCATCAACTTTACCATAATAAATTGAATTTTCAAAATTCGGGAAAGAACTTTTTTCTCTTCCAAGTATAACAGAATATTCAAACGCTTTTTCATTTATAAACTTCATTAAATTTTCTCCAAGAGTAAAACTTTTTTCACTTCCATAAGGAATTTTTAATTCAAGTAATAAATCAGCCCATCCCATTATTCCTAAACCTATTTTTCTATTTGCCTTTGTCATTTTCTCAATTTCAGGTAAAGGATATTTATTGATATCTATAACATTATCAAGAAATCTAACAGCAATTTCTATAATTTTTTCAAGTTTTTCCCAGTTTATTCTTCCATTATCAAGAATTTTTGTAAGATTTATTGAGCCAAGATTACAGGACTCATAAGG
>CAYNUP010000079.1:0-4235 GCA_964400565.1 uncultured bacterium
GCGAATCCGGCGCGTCCGGATTGTTTCTCCTTTTCATATCATTCTACACTTCTCCTACGCTCCTTTCTTCTCCTTTATTTTTGTCCCTATCATTCAGTTTTACCGAAACCATCCGTCCCAAAGAAGATTGCGAATCGGGGCGTCCGGATTTGAACCGGAGACCTTCCGCCCCCGAAGCGGACGCTCTTAAACCTGGCTGAGCCACGCCCCGAACTTGCAACCAGCCCGACTTGAACGGGCAACTTATCTCAGGAGGGGGTGCTTCCCCCTTCCTGATTTTCTCCCCCCACGACGAAAAGCGCAGGGGACATTTCTTTCCCCTGCAACCCCTTTGTTGCCCTTTCTATATTGCGGCCAGCAAACCCACAAGGTGAAGCATCATCTTTCAAATTGTCTTTGTTGCCCTTTCTATATTGCGGCCAGCCCGACTTGAACGGGCAACTTTCGGGTCCGCAACCCGATGTTCTATCCAATTGAACTATGGCCGCTTTTTAAAATTATACCTTCATTTTATCAAAAAAATTATTTCCATAAATATCAATTCCTACTATTGCAGGAAATTCTTCTATTTCAAGTTCATATATTGCTTCTGGACCGAGTTCTTCAAAACATACCAACTTTATATTTTTAACAAATTGGCTTAAATATGCTCCACAACCTCCAAAAGTGATAAAATATACAACTTTAAATTTTTTGAAAGCATTAACTATTTCTTTACTCCTTTCTCCTTTACCCATTGTTGCTTTTAAACCAAATTTTAAAAGAGGAATTGTCAATCTATCCATCCTTTTGCTTGTTGTCGGTCCTATTGAACCAACGATTTTACCGAAGGGAGCAGGAGAAGGTCCTGTATAATAAATCAAAGAGTTTTTTAAATTCAGAGGCAATTTTTCTTTTTTATTTATAATTTCTATCAATTTTTTATGGGCGGCATCCCTTCCAGTAAAAATTTTTCCATTAATAAAAACCTCATCTCCTATTTTCAGCAATTCTAATTCTTTCTCATTTTTTAAAGGAAAATAAACTCTTTTCATATTTCAAAACTCCCAATTCTATGGGCCCAGCAACAAATATTAACTGCTACTGGAAGACCTGCTATATGAGTTGGATATGTTTCTATTCTTAGGTCAAGTGCTGTAATATTTCCACCAAATCCACCAGACCCTATTTTTAAATCATTTATTTTTTTTAAAATTTTCAGTTCCCATTTTCTATACTCAGAATCTTTATTTCCTATTTTTGTTAAAGCATACTTTGAAAGGATTGTTGCTTTTTCAAATGATCCACCTATTCCAACACCAATAAATAGAGGAGGACAGGGTAAACTTCCTGCTTTCTGAATAGTTTCTATTATAAAATTTTCTATCCCTTCTTTTCCTTCTGATGGATTTAACATTTTTAACCTGCTTGTATTTTCTGACCCAAACCCCTTGGAAATTATTGTAATCTTGAATTTATCTTTTTCTGTCAAAATATAATGGATTACTGCTGGAGTATTTGTTTTTGTATTTTTTCTTTCCAAGGGAGACACAACTGAACTTCTTAAATATCCTTCTTTACTGCCTTTTTCTATTCCTGCATTTATTATATCATCAAGGGTTTTATATTCTCCCTTTTCTATATCTACATCTAATCCCATCTCTACAAAAACAATTGCAAGACCTGTATCCTGACATATAGGGATTTTTCTTTTTTCTGCAATTTCTATATTTTCAAGTATAATCTTCAAGTATTTTTTTGAATAAATCTCCTTTTCTTTTTTGTAAGCAATTTCAATATATTCCTTTATTTCTTCTGGAATTTTATGATTGATTTCTATCAATTTTTCACTTGTTTTATCTATTATCTCTCTAAAAGATATTTTTTTCATTTTGCCACCATATAAAATCTAAACTTGAATGATAGTAAAGAACAAGATTACAAAAATAATTTATTTTTTCCGCCTCCCTTCTTTTTATATTTAAAACTTCAATATTCTTCAAATTTGCCTTTTTTATAAATTTCATAACTGATAGATATTTGTTTGATATTTTAACACAATCCGGTTCTTCTCTTCCACATTTTTCACAGATTATTCCTCCAATTTTAGGACTGAAAAAATAAAATCTTTTTTCTTTTTCACACTTACAACATTTATCAATTTTAAGCCCATATCCAAGAATTTCAATAAACTTAATTTTAAATCCCAAAAAAATTATATATTCCTTTTTACTTTTCTGAAGTGCTTCTACTGTTTCATAAATAAGAAAAAAAATATTTTCCTCTTTTTGAAATTCAGGAGTAAAAAGGTCTATAAGTTTTAAAATCAAAAAGTATATTCTTGAAGATATTTTATTATCAAAACTAAAAAAATTTATCAAAGATGGGCTACTGAGAAGATTCAAACCTGTTTTTCTTTTATAAACCAATGTAAAAATATAAGCCCCAGGAGTGAAGGTTAAAGGTGAAATCTTACTTTTTTCACTTCTTACCCCTTTTAAAACGCCTTTTATCTTCCCAAATTCTTTTGTGAATAATGTCAATATTACACTTGTTTCTCTAAAATTAATTTTTTTTAAAACAAATCCTTCAGTCTTTATCGGTGGCATTTTTAGGAGAAAAAATACCCATAGAGATCATCATTTTAAATGCATCTTCCACGGATATTTCCATCTTTTCAACTTTATCTTTCTCTATCATTAAAATAATACCTGTGGTAATATTGGGTACAGTGGGAATAAAAACCGGAAGATAATTATCTTCACTCTCTTCTTTAGTTAAAAAACCAATAGTGTATGAATTATTTAGCAATTTAATTTTAACAACACTTTTAAAAATTACTTTTTTCTCCTCTGTTATCCTTCTTACAACATTTTTAATAAAATTAAAAATCTTATTCAGAAATGGAATATTTTCAAATAATGTATCAATTAAACTCAAAATTTTCTTACCCAGAAAATTATTTGCAAGAAAACCAACCAGAAGGATAAGTAAAATAAGTGAAATTAGACCAACACCTGGAGTATATATATTAGGGAAAAATCTTTTAAAAAAGTTTCCAAGTATATTTTCAAGGAATATAAAAATTCTAAATAAAATCCACACAGATAAGGAAATTGGGACTATAAAAATTACCCCGGAAATAAAATGTCTTTTCAATGTCTTCATTTTCCCCTCCAGAAGATTTGAAAAAGCAGTATAGTAACAATTATACCCAGTATTCCTCCTGTAATTACTTCAATAATTTGATGAACTTTTTTTTCTATTCTACTCTGGGCAACCCAAAAAGAAAGTAAAAAAACAAGAGGAGATATAACTGGATAATCTTTAAATGTAAAAAATGAGATGGCAGTCCAGATACTGAAAGCAATTCCACTGTGAATACTTGGCATCCCGCCTGCCAGAGAAAATTTTTCTTCTGTAATGATCTTTAAAATCACTGAAAGGAAAACAACAACAAGAAGAATTATAAATGTAAAATACGACGAAGAATTTGCTATATTCTCAAATATATTTCTGAAACCCTCAGGAAAATATTTTATGAAAATTAAATAGCCAGAAATAAAAGCAAATATTGAAGAAACCAAAACACCAGCAGCACCAATATCTTTCACTGTTTTTACCATTGGTAAATCTTTCTCATCAATATTTTCTGCAAGAAGTTCAATTGCAGTATTTACTGTTTCACAAACCATAACCAAGGAAATAAAAAGAAGAATTATTAGAACCTCAGTAAATGGAATATGTAAAAAAAGAGCCATCAATATTACAAAAATACCTATAATTGTATGGATTTTAAAATTTCTTTCGTTTTTGAAAACAAAAAAAATTCCATTAAAAGCAGAATTAAAACTTTCAAGTAAACTATGATTTTTTTTCTTTTTCATTTTCTATTATAGATTTAAAAATCTTCTCCTGTTTTAAAAACATTTTTTCCTTTTCTTTTTCAGTATAATCTCTATATCCTTTAAGATGTAAAAATCCATGAATTATCACATATAAAATTTCTTCTTCAATTGTATTTCCATAAATCCTGGCATTTTTACTACATTCTTCTATAGAAATAAATATCTCTCCATAATTTTTAGAATATCTGAAAGTTAAAACATCTGTAGGAGAATTTTTCTGCAGAAATTTTTTATTAAGTTCTTTTATTTTTTTGTTATTTAAAAAATAAATTGAAACTTTTTCAGGTGGAGGATTTATATATTTTTTAATTTCTTCAATTTTCCCCTCTATAAAATTCTTATCTATCC
>CAYNUP010000080.1:0-4511 GCA_964400565.1 uncultured bacterium
CCTCCATGGTTATGAATAGCAATTTTAACATCATACTCTTCTGCAAGTTTTTCTGCAATTTTAAAACAATCAAATATCCTACTTATATCAAAATCAGCACTTATATATTTTCCTCCACACATTTTTACAAATTCAAAATACTTCTTTTCATTTGTTTCATTATTTGAAAAACGCTGAACTCCAATAGAATAAATATTAACCCCTTCATCATTATAAATTGAAATAATTTCTTTAAATTTTGAAACATCAAAAAAATCAACATGAACTCCGCACAACTCAATTTTATTTACTCCAACTTCTTTTACCATCTTTGCAACAACTTTATTATCTTTAAAATTTCTGAAACAATAACTCTGAACTCCAAGATTTTCTTTTAAATCAATCATATTTTGACTCCTTTATTATTTTTTCTTTTATTTTTTCTATCTCATTTTCTTCTTCTTTTTTAAGACAATCCTCATAAATTTTCATATCTAAAACCTCCTTAAATCCCTCTTTTAAAAACTTTATTAATTTCTCTTCTTCTACTTTACCTAAAAAATCTTTTAAATACCCTATCTTAGAAAAATTAACTTTCTGAAGAAATATATTTTCCCACAAATCCTTGTTTATATCAATTAAAATTGAGCCATGCTGTAAAAAAGAAAATTTATTTCTTCTTTGAGCACTTCCAACAATCTTTTTGTTTTCAAAAACAATATCATGTCTTGAAGATAAAGAAAAACATGCAAAATCTGTAAAAGAAGGTTCTTTACCATCGGAAAGACCTCTTATTTTCAAATTTATCCCTGTTTTTTCAATCCCTTTAATAATTCCATTTGAAATTATAAAATATGTTGAACTTGGCATAGAAAAAGAAGGATGATGATTTAAATTTGCACAGAAAGAATATGTAATTTCAATATCATGGAAAAGGACACTGCCTCCTGTCGGTCTTCTAACAATTGGAATCCCATTTTTTTCACAGAAATCAATATTTACTATTTTCCCCGGGTTTTGATTATATCCAGTTGAAACACTGCTTGGATTCCATTTATAAAATCTTAAAACAGGTAAATTCTCTCTATCCTGGCATTTCTTCCAGAAAAAATAATCAAAAGCCATATTAAAAAATGGGTCATAATTTTCGCAAATAATCAATCTACATCTCATTTTTTCTTGATTTTATTTATAAACTCGTCAATTTCAATTGCTGGATATGTTGTTATCTTTGTACTTCCTCTTTGAGAAATTTCAAGGGATATTTTTGCAACTGTTTCTTCATCAGGTGCTGAAATTATGGTTAAGAAATCAAATGGTCCAAGAATAGCATATTGAGAAAGTATTTTGCCACCCATTTTTTCTACTTCTTCATTGACCTCCTTTATTCTATTTGGTTTTTCTTTTATTGTTTTCGCTCCCTTTGAAGTCAATGAACTTAACATAATAAACTTTTTCATAAAATATCACCTCCTTTCTTAAACCTTTCCCCTACTACCCCTTTGTGTCGCCCTTTCCTTACTTGCCCCTGGCCCGACTTGAACGGGCGACTTATCTCAGGAGGGGGTGCTTCCCCCTTCCTGATTTTCTCCCCCCACTACGAAAAGCGTAGGGGACATTCCTTTCCCCTACTACCCCTTTGTGTCGCCCTTTCCTTACTTGCCCCTGGCCCGACTTGAACGGGCGACACGCGGTTTAGGAAACCGCTGCTCTATCCTTCCTGAGCTACAGGGGCTTTATAAACATAATACCTTATCTTTCAATAGTTTTCAAATTATTTTTACAAGTTGAATATTCTTCAATGAATTTTATTGTATAATAAATATTACAAAATGAGAATAATAGATTTTCATGTCCATATAAAAGGTGGAGATGCATACAGAAGAGAGGCAAAAGCAGAAGATATTGTCAAAGTTATGGATAGATGTGGAATTGAAAAAAGTGTTGTTTTTTCTATCTGTCTTTCAAGTAAGGAAGGAAACTTAAAGACATATAAAGAAGTTAAAAAATTTCCTGATAGGTTGATTGGTTTTGCCACAGGAATGCCATCGTTTGACTCTATTGTAATTGATGAAATTAAGAGAGCAATATTTGAATATAATTTTAAAGGCATAAAACTTCATAAGGGCTTACATACACTTGAACTTTATTTAACCGCTCCATTAATTGAAAAAGCAATTGAATTTGATATTCCATGTCTTATTGATTGTGGTGGAGATTTTGAAGTTATAAAAGAAATAGTAGAGAAATATCCTGAAGCAAAAATAGTTGTTGCACATTTAGGAGGAGATAATGAATTAATTTTTGAGAAATTTTTAGATTTTGCAAGAGATAAAGAAAATTTATATTTTGATACTTCCTATGTTAAACAGACACATCTTATTGGAAAAGCGATTAAAGAACTTGGGAGTAAAAAATTAATTTTTGGAACAGATGGACCTTTAATTCCACCAGAACCTGAAATAGAAAAAATAAATATATGGAAACTTACTGATGAAGAAAAAGAAGATATCTTTTATAAAAATGCAGAAAAGATTTTAAAACTTAAAAAATCTGAAAGTATATGAAAAATGGAAATAGAATTTGGATATTTTAAAAAAATATACAATTTATTTCTTTTCCCATTTTGATAATTGATGTTTGTTTGTAAAATTTTTCACTATATCATATTGAAAAGTCCCTTTCCTTGGAGTGGTAAAAACCCAGCATATTCCTGCTTGCTCAAAAGAAATTTCAATCGCCTTTTTCAAATACTCTTCTGTTGGTCTTCCTTTAGGCCAGGAGGAATGAGGAGTAAAATATATACAAGGAATTGCAATTTTTCCTGTTTTCAGGTAATCATTTATTTCAAATGGCAATGTATTAGGATAAAGTCCGCAATCAGGATAAAGACCAGAACTATGTTGATATCCCCATAAAAGAGCATCTGTATATTTTAAATATCCTCTACTTGTAAATTTCCCCAAACTTTCATGATAGACACAGACCCCAAAAAGAAGGTTAGGATTTATACTTTTTGATTTTTCATAAATTTGCTTTGTATAATCAAGTGTAAAAAAGGAAAGATTTCCATCAAAATCATCTATCATCCAGAGAGTAAGATTCGAATACTGAAGAGAAATTTTAGCAATTTCTTCAGCCCATTTTAAGTAATCCATATCAAAGGATGGGTATCTAAGTTCATTTATTGGTTTTCCCCTATTTATTGGTGCTTCACTTGGTGGAACAAGATAAACCCAAACTTCTATGCCTTCCTCTTTTGCCTTCTCACAAAATTCAGGCAACATAGATAACTCTTTATCAGAATAGCGGTAAATAAGGTATGTATAACAGTTCACACCGAGTTCTTTAATATGGTTGAGAATTGCTTCTATATCAGGAGTCCCATCCTTTTTATATATCATTCCTGCATAGGCAGAAATAATTCCTCTGTAAAATGAATTTGCTTTTTCCATTTCTAACACCAACTATATAATGCCAATTACCATCTGCTATATCCTGGCCTTTAACTCTTGCCTGTCCACCTTCATAATAATCTCCAAATTGCACTTTTTCTTCATAATAACCAATCCACCAGGCAGAAGCACTTCCTGAACCAGACCATTTAGAAATATATACTTGTGGTTCCCTATTTTTGTGTTTTACCCAGAGTTCAATTGAGTAATCACCAGAAAAAACAAAAAAGCGACAAAAAGGCTCGGGTAAAATTAAATTGCTCCCTTTTTTTAAAGACAGACACTTTCCAATAACTCCATCAACCCATTGCCCTCTTATAATTTTTATATCATTCTTATTCCCAGAAAAATCATTTGCAATCTCTCCTTCTCCTTCATCAAAACTCCAATAAGCAATCAAACTTTTTTCTTCTCCCCAAGCAAATACTGACCAGAAAAAAAGCACTATTAAAAAAAACCGTCCCTCAATTAAATTTCCCATATTTCACCTTTTTAATTATACCTCATTCAAAAATAGAACATCCATTAACTATCTGGCATATATGAAAATCAGGAATTATACCTGTTTTATTTCTGTAATTTCCCCTTACTTTCTCAATATATTCCTCAATAGAATCCTTATGAATTAAGGAAATTAAACATCCACCAAATCCACCTCCTATAATTCTTGTTCCAACAACTCCTTTAATCCTCAAAGATTCTTCTCTCATAATTTCAACTTCATTACAACTAACTTGATATAAATCCCTTAAAGAAATATGGGATTCATTTAATAATCTACCAAGTCCTTCAATATCTCCATTTATTAAAAATTCACACGCCTTTAAAACCCTTTCATTTTCTTTAATTACATGAAGCACCCTTTTTTTAATATCTTCTGGCAGTTTATCCTTATATTTTTCAAAATCTTCAAAACTTACATCTGAAAGTGTTTCTATATTTAAATAATTTTTCAGTATTTTAAGTCCTTTCGCACACTCTTCTCTTCTTTTATTATATTCACCAGAAGCGATTGAATGAGAAACATTTGTTGAAGAAATCAAAAAATAATAATTACCAAGGTTTACAGGAATATAT
>CAYNUP010000081.1:0-16200 GCA_964400565.1 uncultured bacterium
ATGCAATATATGGTTTTACTTCCTTTAAAAAATCACTTATTCTTTCTATTTCTTCTTCTGTGTCATTTATATTTTTTATGAAAAGAGTTTCTGTTAAAAGTTCTCCTTTAAATTCTTTTGAAAACATCTTTATTCCATCAAGTATTTCATCTAAATTTAAATTTTTGTGTGGTCTATTTATTTTTTTCCATATATCTAAACTTACCGTATCAACTTTTAATGAAACTGTATCTGCCTTTTTTAAATCATCTCTTACATCCTTTCTCCATATTAATGAAGAATTTGTGATGACGACTATCTTTATTCCAAATTTTTTTAATTTTTCTATTGATTTTCCAAGATTTATATCAAGAGTTGGTTCTCCATCAGGAACAAAACTTATATAATCAATTCTTTTATCTTTTAAATTCTCAATAACTTCTTCAACCTGTCTTTCTATCTCCTCTGGTTTGTAAAATTCTTCTCTTTCAATTCTAAAATCAAAAGTTCTTCCTATCTGGCAGTAAATACAGGAATAAGAACATTTTTTTGGATAGGGAATATTATTTATCCCTAAACTTTTCCCAAATCTTCTTGAAGGAACAGGTCCAAAAACTATTCTTTCCATTTTAAGATTATAACATAAAAGAGTGATATCCAATTGCCTCATTAAAAAAGTTGTAATTTTCAGCGTTTTGAAAATTTTAAAGGATGCAATTAATTTTTTAATTTGTTTTTAATATTTGTTTAACTCATCCATTATTTTCTTAGTTGTTTCATAAAGTTTAGGAATTCTTTCTTTAACAGTTTTCCACAATACCATATAATCAACTCCAAAATATTCATGTATTAATTTATTCCTTATACCAACGATACTTTTCCACTTAATTTGTGGATGTTTATTTCTTATTTCTTTTGGAATATGTCTCGCTGTTTCCCCAATTATTTCCAAACTTCTAACAAATGCTCTTTTCAATTCCTCATTTTTTAAAATGCTTCATAACCTTAAATCCTTACTTAAAAGATATTCACATTCATTTTTTATATCTAAAAGGTAATCCCTTATTCTTTTTTATTTCTTCAAGTGTCTTCATTTTATTCCTTTAATTATTTTTATTCCCTTATCTTTTAAATCATACATTTTATAAACTGATTGGTCAATGGTGTTTTTACTATAATATTAAATCAAGCCAATTTTTAAAAGAGTTATTATCAAAACAATGAATTAAAAGTTTCATGAGAGTATACTTAAATAAGCATTAAAAACTTTAAAGGAACTTTAACAATAGAATTTTCTACTAATTCCAAATTTTCACTACCAAAAACTAAACCATATTTTACATTTTTCACTTTCTTCATTGTTTTTTCTACTTGTTTTGTCTCTTCTTTGTTAAAGCCAAGTTCAATAACTATATTATTTCTATCTTTCAAAGTTAAAATAAAATCTGCTCCACCTTCGGCAATATCAAAAGATAATCTTTGTGGTCCAAATTTCTGATTAGTCATAATATCTTTTTGGAAAATTAAAGCAAAGTAATCCTCTAATTTTTTACCCTCTGTGCCAGGAATATAGATATTGTTTAAAATTGCTGACCTTAAAGATGGTGTTATAAAAAGAAACTTTGGTGTTTTTCTTGTACTGCCATATGTTTGACCGTATGCTCTAACTTTGATTAGTATACCAGCCATTATCAAAACTTCAATCAAATTTTCTAATGTTTCCTGCCTTTGTATTTTAAGAGTATTTTGGAGTTTTTGATAACTCACTAAATCTGATTGAGCCAGAAGATAAAGTAAGTCATTAACCTTAGCGATGGTATGCGTTTCAAAATTTTTAAGTTTAAGAATATCTTTGACAATAATACCATCTATTACGCTTCTTATTTTTTCTATGGCTTTTTGCTTATTTTCAATTTTTATAACAGAAGGAAAACCTCCAAATTCAAAAAAATCACTTACACTTTCTACTGGTACTTCATTGACAAAATATCTATTTATTTGAGTTTCTTTCATTTGAAGTTTTTTGAATACATTCTTTGGATTGGAAGAATTAAAAAATACATCCTGAAGTTCATCCGCTAATCCAAGCAAAGGATATCTACCATATTTTAAAATTAAATATTCGTCAAATTTCATTGGGAAAATATTCCAGACATCTACTCGTCTGGCTAAATCAGCAATCATATTTATCTCTAAAGCAGATGAACCTGTTGCTATTACTAAAACATCTTTATGTCCTTTCATTCTGTCAAAAAGATTTTTTAAAAATAATCCCCAATTTTCATCAAAATTTATTTCGTCAAGAAGAATTAAAATTTTTTTCTCTGGTTTTTCAAAATGAAATCCTTTTATCTCTTCATAAAATTTAAAAAACTCATTTAAGGTAATTCGTTCTGCTGGAGACCTCGGAAGTTCACATTCTTTTTTTATTTTCATTGTATGAGGCAATAAATTATATGAAATTTTTTATAAATTGGCAACAAGGGAAAGTATATTTTGTTTTAACTCATCTGGGATATAACCAAATTTGTCAATAAGTTCATTTATAAGTTCTTCTGCATCTTTTTCTGTCTTTAATTTTGATATTTCTCTATAAAGGTAAAATCTCATAGAAGGTGATTTAACATAATCATCGGGTATTTTTAATTTTATCTCATTTTTCTCCTTTTCTATTTTCTCTCCTTTTATTTCTCCCATAACTTCTTTCCAGAACTGACAATAAAGATTAAAACCAACCATTTCTATAAATCCATGCTGTTCTTTCCCAAGTATATTTCCTGCTCCTCTTATTTCAAGGTCTTTTAATGCAATTTTATATCCACTTCCTGGATTGTTAAACTCCTGAATTGCTTTTAATCTTTCAATTGCCTTTTTACTTATTGGAATATGTTGAGGAATTAAAAAATAAGCATAAGCACGCCATTTATATCTTCCAACTCTTCCCCTTAATTGGTATAAATCAGCAAGTCCATATTTTAAAGCATTATCAACAATTAAAGTATTTGCATTTGGTATATCAAGCCCATTTTCAACAATTGTTGTAGCAATTAGAACATCTATTTTTCCATCAGCAAATTTTCTCATAACTTCACCTATCTCCTCAGGCTTCATTCTTCCATGGGCTACATCTACTCTCGCAAAAGGAACAATTTTTTGGATTTTTTCCTTCACCTTATAAATATCATAAATATAGTTGTGAAGATAAAATACCTGACCATTTCTTTCAATCTCTTTTAAAATCGCTTCTCTAACAATATTTTCATCATATTTACCTACATAAGTTATAACTGATAATCTTCCAACTGGCGGTGTTTCTATTAAAGAAATATCCATAATCCCACTTAATGCCATGTTTAGAGTCCTTGGAATGGGAGTTGCTGTTAAAGTAATAACATCAATATTCCTGAAATCTCTCTTTATTTTTTCTTTATGCAAAACCCCAAATCTCTGTTCTTCATCAATAATCAATAGTCCTACATCTTTAAAACCTACATCATCCTGTAAAAGTCGGTGTGTCCCTATAATTATGTCAATTTCTCCATTTTTAAGTTTTTTAATTATCTCTTTTTGTTTCTTTTCAGGCACAAGTCGTGATAACATCTCTATAATTACAGGAAATTTTGAAAATCTATCTTTAAATGTTAAATAATGCTGTAATGCAAGGACTGTTGTAGGAACAATGACAACTACCTGTTTTCCACTTAAAACACATTTAAATGAAGCCCTCATTGCAACCTCTGTTTTTCCATAACCTGAATCACCGCATACAATTCTATCCATAATTTTTTCACTCATCATATCATTTTTTACTTCTTCTATTGCTTTTAACTGGTCTTCTGTTTCCTCATAAATAAAATCATTTTCAAATTCTTTCTGTAAATCGTCATCTGGGAGAAATTTAAAGCCTTTCTCTTTTTTTCTTTCTGTGTATAATTTATAAAGTTCACTTGCAAGGTCCTTTATCGCATTTTTTACCTTTTCTTTAATTTTTCTCCATGATTTACTTCCAAGAGTTGAAAGTTTCGGTTTTTCACTTCCGACATATTTATGAATTAATGAAATCTGAGCAACAGGAACATATAATCTATCTTTATTTTCATATTCAATCACTATAAATTCTTCTTCTTTTCCATCTATATTTATTTTTTCAAGTCCTATAAATTTCCCAATCCCTTCGTTTATATGAACAACATAATCTCCTTTTTTTATTTCTTGCCAGGTTGTTAAAGGAATTGTTTTGTATTTCTTTAAAAGTGGATGTTTTGATTTATATCTTGAAAATACCTCATTTATACTTAAAAATGTAAAATTTTCTTCAGGAAAAGAAAAACTTGAGGATAAAAAACCTTCAATTTCTTCAAACTCAAAAAATTTTCTACTGTTTTCAAGTAATTTTCTTAATTTTTCTATATCAGTTTTATTTTCATAAAAAACAAAAATTTTCTCTCCATAATTCTGTTCCCATAAAACTCCTTCATTTAAAATTTTAAATCTTTCACCTGTAGGAAGGACATTTAAAAATATAAACTTTTCTGCTTGACTATAAATTTGGTTTGTCAGAAATATTGAATTATTTTTAACTCTTTCAATTATTCCAAGGTCAACAGGATAATTTTTTCTTTCAATAATTTTTATATACTCAAACTTTATTTCTTCAGGATTTATAAGAAAAATTATTTTATTTTCAATTTCTGAAAGGATATCTGAATTTTCTTCACCTGTATAATATTCGCTTAAAGGGTATATTGTGAAACTATCTATTTTTTCAAATGAATTCTGAGAAGAGACCTCAAATAATCTTATTGAATCAATTTTATTACCTGAAAAATTTATTCTCAAAGGGAAGGAAGAATTTAAAGGGAAAACATCTATAATGCCACCTCTTCTTGCAAATTCTCCAGGTATTTCAACAACTTCTTTTTCTTCATATCCAGAAGAAAAAAGAAAATCTATAAAAAAATCCCTTCTTAAATCTTTTCCTTTTTCAATTTTACATAATTTATTTTTCAGTTGGGGAAATTGAGGTATTTTTTTTATAATTGCAGAAGGATATGAAATAAGAATAAATTTTTTATTTGAATTTGCTATATCTATAAGTGCCTTTACCCTTTCAAAATTTATTTCAGAGTTTTCCTCTTTTGTATAATCAGGAGAGGGAAGAAATTTTATATTTTCTCTATCTAAAAAATTAATAATATCTAAATAAAAAATCTCTGCTTTTTTTTCATCTGGTAATACTAAGAGGGAATTTTTCTCTATATATAGAAAGATTAAAGAAATCAGATATGCAAAAAAAGAAATCTCTCCACCAACTATATTTATCTTTTCCTTTCTATCCAGAGAATTCAAAATTTCATTAAATTTTTTGTTTTTTTCCAGAAGATTTTGCAACATAAAAAAATAATACCTCTTCTTTTCTTGAAAATAAAGATAGAGAACTTTGCTGAAAAATTTGATATAAAACTTTTAAATAGTATTTAAAATTTAATCAGGGAAAAGACATCATATCCTTTAAGTTTCTCTCTACCTTTAAGTTCTTCAAGTTCAACAAGAAATAGTATTTTTTCAACTATCCCACCACACTTTTCTATTAGTTTACATGAAGCAAAAGCAGTCCCGCCTGTTGCAAGTAAATCATCAACAAGGATAACTTTTTCTCCTTTTTCAATTGCATCCTCGTGTATTTCAATTGTATCTGTTCCATATTCAAGGTCATACTCCATCTTTACTTTTTTCCAAGGAAGTTTACCGGATTTTCTTATAGGAACAAAACCAACTCCAAGAAGATAAGCAAGCGCAGAACCAAAAATAAAACCTCTTGATTCAATAGCAACAACTTTTTTCACTCCTTTAGGCGTCTCTTTTTTAAATATATTAATTACCTCTTTAAATGCCTTTTCATTTTGAAGAACAGGTGTAATATCTCTGAAAAGAATACCTTTTTTTGGAAAATCAGGAATTGTCCTTATCAAATTCTTTAAATTTAAATCCTTCATTTTTCATTTCCTCCCATTCTTCTTTTAATCTTTTCAAACATATTTTTTTTATTTGATGAATTCTCTGTCTTGTTACACCAAGTTGTTTTGCTATTTCTTTATAACTATATTGTATACCATTTTCAAGTCCATAATACAATTTTAAAACTTTAAACCATATATCAACATTTGCTCTCTTTTCCTTTTCCTTTATCCTTTCAAAAATTTTATTCAGTATATCTTTATTCCTCAAAATTTCCCATAAAATTTCTGTTCTTTTATGATTTGTATTTATAATATCAAAAAGGTCAATATCTTTTTCTCCATTATAGAAATCTGAAGAAATAATTTTTAAATCTCCAGAATATTTTTTCAGTTTTTTTACTATACTGACAGGTATTTTCAGTTCTTTTGCAATTTCTTCATCTGTTGCATTTCTTCCAAATTTTAAATTGTAAGTATTATTGATTTCATCCAGTTTTTCTTTAAATTCGTGATATCTTTCAGGAACTTTTAAAATTTCAAATTCTTTCATTATTGCTCTAAGAATAAATCTTTTTATCCAGAAATAAGCATATGTTCCAAATTTCACTTTTTTTCTAAAATCAAATTTTTCAATTGCTCTCAAAAGACCCATATTACCTTCAGCAATTAAATCAGGTAAAATATCTTGAGAAAAAGCATATTTTTTAGCAATATGATAAACAAGACCCTGGTTCTTTTTAATAAATTGTTCCCTTAGTTTTAAATCCCCTTCCCTTATCTTTGTTATAATTTCTTTTTCATCCTCAAGTACTGAAGTTTTTTTATTTTTACCCATTTTTTATAATGGTTTCTTTAATTTCTTTAACTAAAAAATCAAATTCTACATTTTTTTCTATTAAGCCACTTCCAAACTTTTCGTTTCCACCACCCTTTATATATTTAGATAAATTTTTTATAATTTTGATTGCAGGAATTTCATTTTTAAGTTGGTCAGAGATTTTCAGCACAAAAAATCTTCCTTTTTCAGTTTCAGAGACAAGAAAAACAATACTGTTTTCTACTTTATAAGCAATTCTATCTGAAATTTTTGCAACATGTTCTTTTTCTTTAATATCAACTTTTTTGAAGAAAAATTTTATCTTTTCTTCACCTTTTAAAATTATTTCTGGATTTTTTATAATCTCTTCTGCAATTTTTTCAATACTTATATCTACATATTTTTCAATTACTTTATCCTTTTCTTTTAACTCCTCCATTAATTTGTTAACTCTTAAAAGAATTTTTTCTTCATCTGTTTTTAATAAATTTGAAATACTTTTTAAGATTGAAGAACTATTTAAAAAATATTTAAAGCATTCTTTATAAGTTATTGCCTCAATTCTCTTTAAATTTTTTCCAATAGTGGAAAATGAAATTATATGGAATAAAAATATTTCTCCTGTATTTTTTAAATGGGTTCCACCACAGACCTCTTTATGAAAATCTCCTGTTGAAACAACCCTTACTTTTTCTCCATATTTTTCCGTGAATAAAGCAATTGCTCCCTTTTCAATTGCTTCATTCAAATTCATTTCTTCAACCTTAACAGGCACATTTTCAAATATTTTTTCACAGACAAGATTTTCCACCTCACTTAAAGTTTTTTCTTCTATCTCATTAAAACAGACAAAATCAAATCTCAATTTATCATCACCTACATAAGAACCTGCCTGTCTTGTTTCCTTTCCAATTATTTCCCGCAATGCATAATGGAGAAGATGTGTTGATGTGTGATTTATTGATACTTTTTTTCTGAATTCCTGATCAACATTTAAGTTAAATTCATCCCCTATTTTTAAATTTCCTATTTTTCCACTTATAATCTCTCCGATATGATATATCAACCCTTTTTCATCTATTTGTGTATCATTCACTTTAAATTTAAATCCATTTTCATTAAAAATTATCCCTCTATCTCCAATTTGACCACCTTTTTCAGGGTAAAATGGAGTTCTATCAAAAACAAAATAATATGTTTCTTTATCATCTCCTTCAAAAATCCCCACAAGGTTGCCTTTTTCAGAAATTTTTTCGTAACCAACAAATTGAGTTTCAAAAATTTTATCTGAAATTAATATTTCCTTTTTTTTCATACCTATTTTAGATTTTACTTTTGAAAGATACTTCTGTTTTTCCATATGTTTTTCAAATTCATCCCAGTTTACTTTTTTATTATATTGAAATGCAAGTTCTTCTATTAAATCTTTTGGAATTCCATATGTATCATATAACTTAAATACTGTCTCTCCCTTAATTTCTTTATCCTCTTCCTTTTTTACAACTTCAAAAAATATCTTTCTTGAAGATGAGATTAAATAATGAAACCTTTCTTCTTCCTCATGAATTATTTTTTCAATTATGTTTTTATTTTCAAACAATTCCGGGTAAATTTCACCCATTTTATCTATAACAACCAAGGATAGTTTAAAAAGGAAAGGTTCTTTTAAATTAAGGTCAAGTCCGCTTAAACATCCTTTTCTGATAATCCTTCTTAAAACATAACCTCTTCCTTCATTTGAAGGAAATACTCCGTCACTAATTGCAAAAACAATCCCTCTTATATGGTCAGAAATAATTCTGAAATTTTTGGGGTCTTTTTTATATTGAATACCACTTATTTCTTCAATTTTATTTAAGATTGGTATAAAAAGGTCTGTATCATAATTTGTTTCAACTCCCTGTAAAATTCTTGAAATCCTTTCAAGTCCCATTCCTGTATCAACGCCTCTCCTTTTTAGCGGTAAAAGAGAACCATCTTTTTGTTTATCATATTGAGGGAATACAAGATTCCAGAATTCCAGAAATCTTTCACAATCACATCCTGGCTTGCAATCATTTTTTCCACAACCTTTTTCTTTCCCAAAATCAAAATAAATTTCAGTGCATGGACCACAGGGACCGGTTTCTCCTGCAGGACCCCAGAAATTGTCTTTTTCTCCAAGTGGAATTATTTTTTCTTCTGACAAAAATTTCTTCCATATCTGTTTTGTTTCAATGTCATCTTTAAAATATGAAACCCATAAATTTTTTTCAGAAATTTTTAATTTTTCTACAACAAATTCGTAAGCCCATTCAATTGCCTCTTTCTTAAAATAATCTCCAAAGGAAAAATTTCCAAGCATTTCAAAAAAAGTATGATGTTTACCACTCTCTCCAATCTTTTCTAAATCGCTATCCTTTCCACCTGCTCTTAAACATTTCTGACAGGAAGTTGCTCTTGTGTAAGGTAATGGAACATCAGTTGCCCAGAATTTTTTAAATTGAACCATACCTGCATTTGTGAAAAGTAAAGTAGGATCATCAACAGGTATTAAACTGCTACTTTTAACAACAGTATGATTTTTTCCTTCAAAAAATTTTAAATATTCCTCTCTTATTTTTTTGCTTTCCATTTTTTAATTTTAACATTTAAAGAGAATATGTTTCAAGGATAGAGTATATACTTTTTGAATTTATTCTTATTCTTCTTTGAGTAATTTTTCAATAACTTCTTCAGGGAAACCCCTGCTTTTTAAATTTAGAATTATTGATTGTTTTTTTCTATTTTTCAATTTATTAATAACATTTTTGCATCTTTCAAGTTCTTCATAAAAATCGTAATTATTTTTAAATTCCTCTATTACTTTAGCATCAATTTTCCTTCTTTCAAGTTCTTTTAATATATAATGATAACCTTTACCTTTGTTTTTCAAAGATTCTACAATTCTTTTTGAAAGAGAAAAATCATCAATAAGTTTTTCTTTTTTCAATTTATTCAAAATGGAAGGCGTAATTGAAGGAATTTTCTCTATTATCTCTTTTTCCGAATAATCCTTTTTACTCAATAACTTCAAAACTTTATTAAAAATTTCCTTATTTTTCACCTTTCAATATCACAAATCTGCTTATACCTCCATATTTTATAAGGACTCTTACATCTGAATTTTTAGGAATATTTTTAATTGCTTTTCTGTAATCCGAAATATTTGATATTTTATAATCTCCTATTCTTTTAATAACACTACCCACCATTATTTTACTTTCATCAGCAGGAGAACCACTTTCAACATAAGTCACAACAACGCCTTCTGTATCTTCAATTCCAAATTGAGATTTTATTTCTTCTGTAATTGATGAAACTTTAATCCCTCTCCATAACTTTTCTTCTATTTCTGCTACAGTTGGTAATTCCTCTGGCATTTCTCCAACAACTACATCAAGATTTACTCTTTTTTTATCTCTCCATACAACAATAGAAACTTTTTTCCCAGGAGGAGTATTACCTACTTTCATCTGTAAATCTCTTATATTTTCAACTTTCTTTCCGTCATATTCAATAATTACATCGCCTTCCTTTATTCCTCCTCTTTCTGCAGGAGAGTCCTTTTCAACCTGAGCAACAATAGCACCTTTTATTTCCGGAAGTCCAAAAGATTTTGCAAGGTCCTCATCAACTTCCTGAAGGACTATCCCTAAATAACCTCTGACAACTTTCCCTTTTTCCTTTAATTGTGTAAAAACTCTTTTTGCCATATTTATTGGAATAGCAAATCCAATACCCTGAGCAGCATAAGGAGCAATTATAAATGTATTTATTCCTATCACTTCACCTCTTATATTTACAAGGGGACCTCCTGAATTTCCGGGATTTATTGCAGCATCTGTCTGAATAAAATCTTCATACTGGGTTATTCCAAATCCGCTTCTACCTTTAGCACTTATAACTCCAACAGTAACTGTTTCTTCAAGTCCATAAGGATTACCTATTGCTATAACCCATTCTCCAACTTCAATTTTATCTGAATCTCCAAGTTTAACAGTTGGTAATGGTCTACCTGCATTTATTTTTATTAAGGCGAGGTCTGTTTTAGGGTCAGTTCCTATAACTTTTGCTTCATATTTTTTTTCATCTCCAAGTAATTTTACAAGGATTTTATCAACTCCTTCAATAACATGATTATTTGTTAAAATATATCCATCTTCATCAACAATAAACCCAGAACCAAGTCCTTCCTGTTTCTTTTTATATGTTTTTGGCTGACTTCTTCTTGGGAATCTGAAATCAAAGTCAAATGGGGATTTGAAAAATTCTTCAATATCTCCGAATGGATCCCAGTATCTGTAAGTTATAATCTTTTCAGTTGTTATCTGGACAACAGATGGTTTAACAGTTTTTGCAACCTGAACAAAGGCACTCTGTAATGTAATTGGTTCATCAAGAGATGTTGGTTGAATTATTCCTGAATAATAATTTTTCTTAATTTCTGCCTTTTTTTCTACTGCACTATAACCTGTAAAAACAATCCCTGAAAAGACCAATCCCAGAACAAAACCTATCAGAATATTCTTTTTCATTTTTCCCTCCTGTTTTTAATAAAGAATTTTCTATCCTTATTATATTTTAGATGTAGAAATTTATGAAAAAGTTTATTTTACTTTAATCCATTTTTTCTCTTTTATTGACTGGTCAACTGCTTCAAGAACTTCCTGACATTTAACCCCATCATAAAAGTTTGGACTTGGATTTTCTCCCTTTGAAATTGAATTTATGATATCACCAACCATATTTACAAAACTTTCGCCATAACCAATTATATGTCCTGCTGGCCACCAGTTTGCTGCATATGGATGGGATGGGTCAGTTGCAATTATTCTTCTAAATCCTTGAATTCCTTGTTTTTCATCTTCTCTACTATAAAATTCAAGTTCATTTAATCTCTCAAGGTTAAATACAATACTCCCTTTACTTCCATTTATTTCAAATCTTTGACCATTCTTCCTTCCAGGAGCAAATCTTGTTGCTTCAAATGAACCAATTACTCCATTTTTAAATCTTGCAAGAAAAATTGTTGCATCATCAACATCAACTATCCCTTTTTCTTCTGCTTTTTCTTTATCAACAAGTCCTGTTTCAAGTTCTTCCTTTTCTTTTAAAATTGGTCTTTCCTTTATAAATGTCTCACTTACTCCAATCACCTCATCAAATTCTCCAACAAGGTATCTTGCCATATCTATTAAATGGGCATTTAAATCTCCATGTGCACCACTTCCTGCAATATTTTTTTGAAGTCGCCATACAAGAGGAAAATCAGGGTCAACAATCCAGTCCTGTAAATAAACAGCCCTCATATGATAAATTTTACCAATCTTCCCTTCATCTATAAGTTTTTTTGCAAGTCCAATTGCAGGCAGTTTTCTATAATTAAAACATATAGCATGTTTAACTTTATATTTTTCAACTGCTTCAAGCATCTGGTATGCATCTTTAAGTGTTAAAGCAAGAGGTTTTTCACAGAATACAATTTTTCCATTTTTTGCTGTCTCTATTGCTATTTCTTTGTGTGCATTTGGTGGAGTTGTAATATCAATTAAATCTATATCTTTTCTCTCAACAACTTTTCTCCAGTCAGTTTCATATTCTATCCAGCCAAACTTTTCTTTTGCCTGTTTTACTGCCTTTTCAGTCCTTCCACATATAACTTTCATAACAATTTTTAATGGTAGATCAAAAAATAAATTAACATTTTTATAAGCGAATGAATGTGCCTTGCCCATAAACTTATAACCAATAAGACCAACATTAATCTCTTTCATCTTTCCCCTCCTTTTTCTCTATTTTAATCAATCCTGCTTTTTCCCTTACCTTTTTATCAATTTCTTCGTATAAAGAAGGATTTTTCTTTAAGTTTTCAATTATATTTTCCATTCCCTGACCAAGAGTTTTTCCTTCATAATTATAATAACTTCCTTTTTTCTCAATTATTCCATAATTTAATGCTGCCTCTATCAAAGATGATTCCTTATTTATTCCATAACCATAATAAATATCAAGTTCTGTTTCTTTAAAAGGAGGGGCAACTTTATTTTTAACAACTTTTACCTTAATTCTATTCCCAATTATATCATTACCTCTTTTTATAGTATCAATTTTTCTAACTTCAAGACGAACAGATGCATAGAATTTTAAAGCCCTTCCACCAGGTGTTGTCTCAGGATTTCCAAAAAATACACCTATCTTTTCCCTTACCTGATTTATAAAAATTGCTGCTGTTTTTGATTTGCTTATATATCCTGTAAGTTTTCTCAATGCTTGAGACATAAGGCGTGCCTGTAGTCCCATTACACTATCTCCCATTTCTCCTTCAAGTTCTGCTCTCGGGACAAGGGCAGCAACTGAATCAATTACAACAACATCAACTGCATTACTCCTTATAAGTGCTTCTGCAATTTCAAGTGCCTGTTCTCCTGTATCAGGTTGACTTATTAGCATATCTTCAATATTGACTCCAAGTGCTTTTGCATAATTTGGATCAAGAGCATGTTCAGCATCTATAAAAGCAGCAGTCCCTCCCTGTTTCTGTGCCTGTGCAAGAATATGTAAAGCAAGAGTTGTCTTTCCACTTGCTTCCTGTCCAAAAATTTCTGTTATTCTGCCTCTTGGTATCCCTCCAACTCCAAGGGCTATATCAAGAGAGACAGCACCTGTTGGAATGACTTCAACTTCTATCAGTTTTTTTTCTCCAAGTTTCATTATGGCACCTTTACCAAACTCCTTTTCTATTTGAGAAATTGTCATTTCAAGTGCTTTTTGTTTATCCATTTTTTTCACCTCCTTAAATTAATTTTACCTATAATTTTGTAAATAGGTCCTTCTGGAGTTAAATTGCTTTCATAAAAGCAAAAATCAGTTATTTTAAATTTTCCAAAAACAGCATCTTTAAATTTTCCTAAAATTTCTTCAATAAAACTTTTATTTGGAGTACTTCTAAATCTTGAAACAGTAATATGTGAAACAAAATCCTTCTCTTTTTCAAATCCAAATTCAGAAAGGGTTTCTTCAATTCTGTTATTAAGTTTTTTTAAATTTTCTTTATCCTCTACACCTACCCACAATACCCTTGGTTTCTTCTCAGATGGAAATACTCCTACACCTTTTACCTCAACTTCAAAACTTTCTATTTCCTTTACAAATTTTTCAATTTTCCCCTGAATGATATTAACTTTTTTTTCTTCTACCTCACCCAGAAATTTTAATGTTATATGTAAATTTTCTAATTTTACAGGTTTTGCCTCTCTTATCTTTTTAACTCTTTCTATAATTCCTTTTAGATTTTCCTTTATATTTTCCGGTAAATCAATTCCTATAAAAACTCTCATTTTTTAAGCCAAGGCATCATTTCTCTCATTTTTTTGCCAACTTTTTCTATTAAATGTTCTTCTGCCTGTCTGGAAAGTGCATTAAATACAGGTCTTCCAACTCTATTTTCAAGTATCCATTCCCTTGCAAATTCACCTGTCTGTATTTCTTTTAATATCTTTTTCATTTCATCCCTTACACTTTCATTTATAACTCTCGGTCCTCTTGTCATATCTCCATACTCTGCTGTATCACTTATAACCTTTCTCATCCCCTGAATCCCTCTTTCAATAATTAAATCAACTATAAGTTTCAATTCATGACATGTTTCATAATAAGCAACCTCAGGCTGATATCCTGCTTCAACAAGAGTTTCAAATGCAGCCTTAATCAAAGAAGTAACTCCTCCGCATAGAATAACCTGTTCTCCAAATAGGTCTGTTTCTGTTTCCTCTTTAAATGTTGTTTCAACTACTCCACACCTTGTTCCACCAAGTCCTTTAGCATAAGCAAGTGCAACATTTAATGTGTCTCCAGTTGGATTCTGATAAACTGCAACAAGACATGGAACACCCTGTCCTTTTGTAAACTGGTCTCTTACAAGGTCTCCTGGTCCCTTTGGTGCCACCATAAAAACATTTACATCTTCAGGAGGGATTATCTGACTGTAATGAATTGAAAAACCATGGGCAAAACCTATATATTTTCCTTTTTTTAAGTTGGGTGCTATCTGTTTTTCATAAACATATGGTTGAATATTATCCTGAACAAGAATCATTATAACATCTGCTTGTTTGGTAAGTTGGTCTGCTGATACAGGAGTAAATCCGTCATTTTTTGCTTTCTCATAATTTTTTGTCCCTTCAATTTCACTTACAGAAACATTTAATCCACTATCTCTTAAATTTAATGCATGTGCTCTTCCCTGACTTCCATAACCAATAATTCCAACAATTTTATCTTTCAAAAATTTCAAATCAGCATCCTTATCATAATATATTTTAGCCATTTTTTATCCTCCTTTTTTATCAAATTCTCTTGAAATTGCTATTTTGCCTGTTCTTATTATTTCTTTAATCCCAAAACCTTTAAGAAGTTCAAGCATTGCCCTTATTTTTGAACCACTTCCTGAAATTTCAATGGTGAGAGTTTTTTTCCCGACATCTACTATTTTCCCTCTGAAAATATTTGTAAGTTGCATTACTTCCTGCCTTTCATTAAAAGAAGGAGTGTTTACTTTAATCAAGGCAAGTTCTCTTTCAATATGGTCTTCTTTTGTTAAATCCTGAACTTTTATAACATCAATAAGTTTATTTAATTGTTTATAAATCTGTTCAAGTATTTTTTCATCTCCTTTAACCACAATTGTCATTCTTGAAACTGTTGGGTCTTCTGTTTCTGCAACACATAAACTATCAATATTATACCCCCTTGCTGAAAAAAGACCCGCTATTCTTGCAAGAACTCCAAATCTATTTTCAACTGTTACTGAAATTATATGTGCCTTCTGGTTTTCATTATTATTTTTTCCCATTTTCCCTCCATTATGCCAATCCGTCAAGGATCTGTTTTAAAGAAGCACCAGCAGGAACCATAGGGAATACATTCTCTTCGGGTTCAATTCTGCAATCAACAAATACAACTTTTTCTTTTTCTTCTAAAACTACAGGTAAAATTTTATCAAATTCTTCTTCTGAAGTTACCCTGTATCCAATTGCTCCATAACTTTCAGCAAGTTTAACAAAATCAGGTTGTGCTCCTTCAAGACATGTAAAAGCATATTTCCTGTTATAAAAAAGTTGCTGCCATTGTCTTACCATTCCAAGATAACAGTTATTTAATATAAAAACTTTAACAGGTATTTTATTATAAACAGCAGTTGCAAGTTCCTGAATATTCATTTGAATACTTCCATCTCCAGCAATATCTATAACAATCTTATCAGGATTTGCAACCTTAGCACCAATTGAAGCAGGAAAACCAAATCCCATAGTTCCAAGTCCACCTGAAGTTATTAATGTTCTTGGTTTTTTAAATTTATAATACTGGGCTGTCCACATCTGATTCTGTCCGACCTCTGTGCATATAATTGCATCACCCTTAGTG
>CAYNUP010000082.1:0-2979 GCA_964400565.1 uncultured bacterium
ATATTTTCCTGGCCTTATAAATTTTTGTTCCTTGAAGGAAATGCATATAAGGAGAAAGTTACTTATGCTCAACTTTTAAATGATAGAAGTGAAATAAAAATAGAACTGGATGAATGGTATAGGAAACAGTTGGGAACAGGCGATGGAATTTGCCTTGTTTTGCCGCCATTTAAGCCAAAAGTAGAAGTCCCAGTTATAGAATTATTTTTAAAATGAAAAAATTTATCATTTTTTATCTTCTTTTTTCTTTTTTATGCCTTTCAGAAAATTACAGAGATAGATTTTTATGGATATTTGGATTTAATTTGACAAAAGATGGGGATGTTGAAAATATTATCTCTTTAATTAAAAAATCTTCTGAAAATGGTTATAATGGGATTGTTCTTTCAGGAGGGCTTGATTCTCTCTGTAAGCAAAGTAAAAAATATCTTGAAAATATTGAAAAAATAAAAATGTATGTGATGAGTTTAATGTTGAAGTTATACCTTCTGTTTTTTCTATTGGATATGGTGGTGGAATACTTAGTCATAACAAAAATCTTGCAGAGGGGCTCCCTGTAAAAGATGCTCTTTTTATCGTCAAAGGAACAGAAGCAATACATATACCTGAAGGGAATGTGGAAATTTTAAATGGTGGATTTGAAGAATATGAAGTAAATAGAGTTAAAGGTTATAGTTTCCATGATGAACCAGGGAAGATAAGTTTTGTTGATACAGAAACTAAACATTCAGGAAATGCTTCTTTAAGGTTTGAAAATTTTAAAATATCTCCATATGGAAATGGAAGAATAATGCAGGAAATCAAAGTATTACCTTATAGATGTTATAAAATTAGTATATGGGTTAAAACAGAAAATTTAAAACCTTCCGGAAATTTCCGAATTTTAGTTCTTGCAGGTAATCGTGATATCGCTCCCCGTTCTTTCAATTTGCCACCAAATACTGACTGGAGAAAATTAACGATGATATTCAACAGTATGGAGTTTAATAAGGTAAGGGTATATGCAGGAATATGGGGAGGGAAGGAAGGAAAATTTTGGATTGATGACTGGAAGATAGAGGAAATTGGTCTTTACAATGTTCTTCGCAGACCCGGAACCCCTGTAATTGTAAAAAGTGAAGATGGAAGTATTATTTATGAAGAAGGGAAGGAGTATGATAAAATTTTTGACCCTTATATGAATCCCTATAGAAAAGATTTTGATTATCCAGAGCCAAAAATAAAAATTTTGTCTGATAGTAGAATAAAAGATGAACAATATTTAAGAGTCAGTTGGTATCACCCAATTTTAATATATGACAGTCAGGTAACTGTCTGTATGGCAGAACCAGAAGTTTATGAAATATTTGACCATGAAGCAAAATTATTATGGGAAAAATTGAGATATAAAAAAGTAATATTGAGTATGGATGAGATAAGAATGGGAGGAACATGTAAAGCATGTGAAGGGAAAGATATGGCTAAACTTCTTGGAGATTGTGTAAAAAAACAGGTTGAAATATTGAGGAAATATAATCCGGATACAGAAATTTATATATGGAGTGATATGTTTGACCCTTATCATAATGCAAAATCAAATTATTATCTTGTAAAAGGAGATTTCACAGGATCATGGAATTATTTACCAAAGGATATAATTATTGCTGTGTGGGGAGGAAAACCAAGAGAAGAAAGTTTAAAATTTTTCTCAGAAAATGGATTTAAAATTTTAATTGCAAATTATTATGATGCTGACAATCTTGAAGATGTGAAAAAATGGGTTGAGATATCAAAAAATATAAAGAATATTTCAGGTTTTATGTACACAACATGGCTTAAAAAATATGATTTATTAACCGAATATTCAAACCTTATTTTTCAAAAATAACCTCTTTACCTGTTTGAGCACTTTTGTAAATTCCTTCAAGCATTCTTATTACTTCTAAACTTTCCTCGGGTTTTACAGGAACTTCTTTATCTTCTTTAACGCATTCAAAAAATACTCTTATTTCTTAATGATGAGGGTGAACATCTGGTAAAACATTAAATTTTAATTCAATATCTTCTAAAATTCCTTCTTTTTCTTTGGCAAGTTTACCATCAGGCCATCTTATTCCACCTTCTGTTCCAAATAAAGTTGTTGAAAAATCCTCAAGTTTCTCCATATTGGCAAGAAAACTTGTTGTTAAAGTTATCGCCCTTCCATCAGTAAATCTTATAAAGCCCGATGCAAAATCCTCAACATTATATTTTCCTCTATCCCATTCTCCCCAAAGTCCTCTTATATCCTTTCTTTTTGCAAGTTTTGTATATATAACACCTTTTACTGAATGAACCTTTGGACATCCCATAAACCAGTAAGTCAAATCAAGAATATGAACTCCAATATCAAACATAGGACCACCACCAGAAAGTTCTTTATCTATAAAAGTTGGAGTTACCGGTAAGTACCTTCTTCTCAAAGCATAAGCAATTGCAAAATAAATTTCTCCAAGTTCTCCAGCATCTATTAACTTTTTTAAAGCAACTGATTCCTTTCTAAATCTTTGATGCTGGGCTGCCATAAGTTTTTTCTTTGATTTTTTTGCTGCCTCTATCATTCCAATTACCTCTTTTTCACTTACTGCAAGTGGTTTTTCACATATTACATGTTTTCCTACATTTAATGAATCAACTGTTGCAGGGTAATGAATAATGTTAGGAGCACATACATCAACAATATCTATTTCATCAATTTTTAACATTTCTTTATAATCAGAAAATACATATCTTATTCCAAATTCTTCTTTTGCAATCTTTCTTACATTTTCAGAAGGGTCAGAAATAGCAATTACTTCCACATCTGGCAATTTTTTCCATCCAGGATAATGAGTAATTCTTGCGATTCCACCAAATCCAATAAAACCTACAAGATATTTACCATTTTTCATTCTTTGACTCCTTTTTTATTTCTGCTATTTTTGTATTTATTTCTTTTATTATTTCTGGTTTAAATTTTGG
>CAYNUP010000083.1:0-10535 GCA_964400565.1 uncultured bacterium
TAAAGGAGAAAAAAATGCATTTTTTGATCCGAAAGATGAATTTTATTTAAGCGATATTGCAAAAAAATATATAGCAGGATTATTGCATCATTCAAAGGAAATAACACTTGTATGTAATCAGTGGGTAAATTCATATAAGCGACTTGTTCCTGGATATGAAGCACCTGTATATATATGCTGGGCAAGAAGAAACAGAAGCACATTAATAAGAGTTCCAATGTATAGACCTGGAAAAGAAAAATCAACAAGAATTGAATTTCGTTCACCAGACCCTGCATGTAATCCATATCTTGCATTTGCCTGTATGGTTTCCGCTGGATTAAAGGGAATAGAAAACAATTATAAACTTCCAGAACCACTTGAGATGGATGTTTATCACTTAACAGAAGAGGATAGAAAAAGGATGGGACTTGATGTTTTACCAGGTAGTTTAATTGAAGCAATTGAAATAGCGGAAAAAAGTCAACTATTAAAAGAAACCCTTGGAGAGCATATATATATAAATTTAATTACTGCAAAAAAGATTGAGTGGGATGAATATAGAAAAAGAGTACATGAATATGAAATACAGACATATTTACCAATTTTATAGAAAGGGGAAAATGGAGAAAATATTATTAACATTACTTTTTATCCTTTTTATTCTTTCTGGTTGCAGTAAGAAAAAAGAGGAAGAATTAACTCCATTAAATGCTCCATTGAAATATGGTCAAACTATGGGAAGAGCAATGAAGAAAGCAAAAGCAATGGATGAAGTTCTTTATCTTAAAAATAAGATAAATACATTCCATATTCAGGAAGGAAGATACTCTGAATCACTTAATGAACTTGTTGAGAAAGGATATATAGAAAAATTACCAGAACCACCTGAAGGGATGCAATTTGTTTATGACCCTAAAACAGGAAGTATAAATATTAAATAGGAGGGACTATGGATTTCTATCAAGTCATAAAAACAAGAAGGAGTGTAAGAAGTTATAAGCCAGACCCAATTCCAGAAGAAGTTTTGATGAGAGTTTTAAATTCAGCAAGAATTGCTCCAAGTGGAAATAATAGGCAGCCCTGGAAATTTATAATAATAAAGGATGAAGAAAGAAAAAAGAAAATGATTGAATTATGTAAAGGTCAGAAGTTTGTTGCAGAAGCCCCTGTTTTAATTGTTGCCTGTGGTAGAAATATTCATTACAATAGAGGAGAATGGATGGGTGATTACAGTATGATAGTTGATGTTGCAATTGCTGTGGACCATCTGACTCTTTCTGCAAGAGCAGAAGGACTTGGAACATGTTGGATTGGTTCTTTTGATAATGAAGGAATAAAGAAATTTCTTGGGATACCTAAAGATGTAAATGTAGTTGCACTTACACCTCTTGGTTATCCAAAAGACCCATCTATATTTAAAGAAACAGAAAATAGAAAAAAACTGGAAGAAATTATATGTTATGAAAAGTGGGAAGAATAAAGGGGATATTAAAATTGAAAAAAAATAAAAATTTTTTGATTGTCACTTTATCTTTTTTAATTTTTTTTCTAATTTTAATTATCTCTTTTAAGATAATTATTCTGAAAAATATAAAGGAATCTCCAAAGTGGGCTCTTAAAGATATAAATTTTTCTTTGAAGGGAATAAATCTTGAAGATCTTGCCTATACAGAAACATGGATTTCTGTAAAGATGGACAAAGTTAAATTGAAACCATATGTTATAGAAAATGCATTTGCATTTGAAGGTCCTGGAGAACTATTTTCTGAATATGAAAAGAAAAAGATAAGTGTTGAGGGGAAAATTAAGGGAAATATAGCTAGTGGTAATGTAAGTATAACAGGAACAAACATTAATATAGAAAATACAGGGAATTTGAAATTTTATGGAACACTTACTAACTGGGGAAAGGAAAAATTTGAAGGGATTATTGAACTTAATGGTTTAAAAATCAAAGAGATTTCAGAAATAACAAAATATAAAATCAATTTTGATGGAAAGGTATATGGGAAAATTTTTATTGAAAAGGAAAAGGAGAATGTAAAGGAGATAAGATTTAATTTAAATATTGAAGACTTATCACAGAAAGGAGTAGAAGGACTATTTTCTCTTTCTATAAAGGGAAGATATATCCCATTTGAAAAAAGGGGTGTAATAGAAGAGGGTATATTAAAAAATGAAAAAGGAGAAAAACTTACTTTTTATGGTTTTTTAAAAGAAAATGAATTTGAATTTTATTTTGATACGGAAGAATTTTCTCTTGAAGAATTTTTAAAACTTTTACCAGAGGAAATAAAGAAAAAATATAATTTAAAAATGGAAAAATCAAAGGTTGTTTTAAATAAATTTTCTTTAAATATCTCAAAAAAAAAATTAATTTTTCTGGCAATTTATTTCTCCAGTCAAAAATTTTTGGGATTAAAAACTTTGAATTTGAAAATTTAAATTTTAAAATACCTGAAAATAGATTTTCCTGTGAAACCCTTAATTTTTACCACTTAAATATTAAAAATATATCATGCAGTTTCAGTAATGAACTTGAAGGATATTTAAACTTCAATTTTTATGATGGAAACGGAAGGATAGATTTTAAAATTAAAGATTTTTCACCGGTGGGAGTTAATGGGATTTTTTTTATTGAAAATTTAAATATAAATAAACTTGCCTCATCCTTTAATGAAAATTTGGTAATAACAGGGTTTATGAATTTAAAAGGAAATCTTGACATATCAGGGGAAACTTTTGAAATTGAAACAATTTTTAATTCTATTAAAAGAGGTGTTAAACAATATATGAATTTTGGAGCGGTTGAATTAATTTCCTCTTTAAGTGGTGGGAATCCTATAAGAAGATTTGGTCAGACAAATTTTTATTATAAAAATATTGCAGGTAAAATTTCTATTAAAAATAATTATTTTACTATTGAAGGACTTGCTGGAGAAAAAGGAGAAAATCAATATCTGGTTATAAAGCCATTTTTATTGCCAGGAATTAATATCCTGATAAATAAAAATAATAATACTATTCAACTTGATGAATTTATAAACAGGGTTAATCTTGCAATAGAAAGAATTAAGAAAAAATATTAAGTTAAAAATACTTTATCTCTTCGGGGATTTTTGCAATTTTAGGCGGTTTCCTTTTAAAATCTGTATTTTTAACTCTTGCGATTACCTTATAAACTGTTTCCTTTTTTACCTCTTTAACTTGATTAATAATTTCTTCAGGAGACATATTTTTTTCTACATAATAATAAAGTATAATATCTGCTTCCTGATATGTAAATCCAAGTTCTTCTTCATCTGTCTGGTTTTCCCATAATTCTGCACTCGGTTTTTTATTCAGTATCTCCTCTGGTATTCCAAGAAATTTACCAAGTTGATATACTTCTGTTTTAAAAAGGTCTCCAATCGGATTTATAAGCCATGCAAGGTCTCCAAAAATTGTTCCATAACCAAGATATATTTCACTTTTATTACTTGAACCCACAACCATTCCTCCAAAATGAACTGATAAATCATAAAGGATGCTCATTCTTTCTCTTGCAATTTTATTCCCTATCCTTACTTTATCCGCCTGAGGAAAATTTTGATAATAATAATCAATCTGAGGAGTTATATTAAATCTCAAATATCTTATCCCCAATGTTCTTCCTACCATATATGCATGGTCAACAGAAGTTTTTGGTGTATTTTTGTAAGGAAGTATTATTCCATATGTATTGGTTCTGCCAAAAGCAATTTTACATAAATATGCTACAACTGTTGAATCAACACCTCCTGACATTCCAAAAATTGCATTTTGAAAATTTGCCTTTTTGAATTCATCTCTTAAAAACTCAACAAGAAAATCTCTTACTCTTTCTGGATTTATTTTAAGTATTTCTTTCATTTCTTCCTCCTTTTTTCTGAACAATTTATGTTTTACCCACTGATGATTAGCCCCAACGGGATTCGAACCCGTACCTGATGGCTGAGAACCACCTGTCCTAACCATTAGACGATGGGGCCTTAAAATATATGGTATAATACTTCAAAATGGCTCTAATGTCAATATATTATGAGTTTTGTGGTGTTATACATGTTCATTTTCCTGTGAAAATGGGTAAATATTACATCCCTTTTATTGCAGAGGAAGGAAAAAAAGCAAAAATTGATTTTATAATTCTTTCTTCTCATACTCCTAAAAAAAATAAATTTAAATACGGATATTTATTTGAACTTGAAGGGTATTACAATAATGTTATTGTTATTCATGGAGAAGAATTTGATGAAAAGAAAAAAAATCATATCATTATTATTGGAGAAAAAAATTGGGCAGATGATAAAATAGAAGAGATTTTAAAAAGAAAGGATTTGATAAAATTTATTGTCCACCCATATGGTAATCATCGTCTCTTTCTTATTAAGAAAGATTACAGATGGAAAAGATGGGATAGCGATTTTGATGGGATTGAGATATGGTCTTTACTTTTTCAGTGGGCTGATAAAACAAAAATTTATAATATTCCTTTAAGATATTTAAATTTCCCTTCCAATATAGATAATCCTGATAGGAAAGTTTTGAATAAATGGGATAATTTAAATTTAAGAAAAAAAATAATTGGATTTGCAGGACTTGATATTCATTTATTGCCATTTTACTTCAGAGTTTTTGATTTTAAAAAAAGTTTTAGATACAGGAATATTTTTGGGACTTTGAGGGATCATATTTACTTAAAGGGACCTCTTTCAGGAAATTTTGAAAGTGATAAAATTAAAATATTGAATGCAATTAAAAATGGGAATCTCTTTTTTTCCAATGATTTTTTGAAAGATAGTAGAGGTTTTTACTTTGGAGAAAAAGACGGAAAATATATTTGTGGAGAAGAGGGTAAAATTGGTGATATAATATTAATAAAAAATCCAATTTTGGCAAAAACAAAATTTATAAGGAATGGCAAAATATTATGGGAAGAGGAAATTAAAGAAAAAGAAGTTAAAATTGAAAGAGAGGGTAATTATAGAGTAGAAGTATTTTTAAAAGATAAAAACTGGATTTTTTCAAATAATATTTATATAAAGGGAGATAAAAATGGTAAAGAAGAAATATAAAGATGTAGTCTGCAGAAAATGGCTTTCTAAGGAGACAAAAAATATAGTTGAGAAAGATGGAAAAGTTTATTATTTTTGCAGTCCTTCCTGTAAGGAGAAATTTGAAAAAGACCCTGAAAAATATATAAAACTTGTTGGATAATGAAGATAAAAATTTCAGAAATTGTTGCAGTTGATGTGGAAACAACTGGACTTGACCCTGAAAAAGATAGGATTTGCGAGATAGCACTTTTGCAAATAAAAAACTGGAGAATTGTTGATAAATTTACAACTTTGATAAATCCAGAAATAAAAATACCTCCTTATATTTCTTCTCTAAGTGGAATAACTGACACGGATGTTAAAGAAGCACCTTTATTTAAAGAAATTGTAGATAAAATTCATAAAATTATAAAAGGAAATACTCTTCTTTTCCATAATGCATCTTTTGATATTGGTTTTTTAAAAAAGGAATTTGAGAGATGTGGGATTGAATTTCCAGAAGTAAAAATCATTGATACCTATTTGATAGCAAAAAACTTTTTTAATTTCAGAAGCAATTCTTTAAGTTATATTTCCAGATATTTTAAACTTGAAAGAGTTTTTCAGCATAGAGCGGAAGATGATGCAAAAGCAGCATTTAAAATTTTTGAATTGTTCTGTAAAAAAATTGATAAAAAATATAGTTTTACATATAAAAATTTGGCAGACCTTTATTTTTACAGACATTTTAAAAACAAATTTTTCCAGAAAATATTACTTGACACAAAAAAAATTGAGAGTAAAATATTGTTGAATAAAGAATTGTTTGAAAAAATAAAAGAGGCACTTGAAAAAAAAGAGAAAATTATGATAAGATATATAAACAGAGAAAAAGGGATTACAGAGAGAGAGATTTTACCTCTTGAAATTATTGAAGAAAAGAGTGCAAAATATTTAAAAGCATTCTGTTTTAAGAGAAACGAAGAAAGAATATTTAAATTTGACAGAATAATAGAAATAGTAGAAAATATTAAATAAAAGAAGTAAATTAGAAAATGAGGAGGATTTTATAGAAGGGAAAGAAGATTTTATAAGAAGGGCAGGTATATAATCCAGCCTACTTTAATCTAAAATTACCCCAGAAGTTTAAAGGATTTCCTTTTAAATTTTCTGGGATGAGAAAGGAGGGGAGAAAAAGTGGCAAAAGAAAAAGGCAAAGTGAAGTGGTTTAACAACAAAAAGGGATTTGGCTTCATAGAAAGAGAGAATGGAGAAGATGTATTTGTGCATTACAGTTCAATAGTAGGACAAGGTTATAAAACCTTAAATGAAGGAGATACTGTTGAATTTGAGATTGTCAAGAGAGAAAAAGGTCTTCAGGCAGTTAATGTTGTAAAAATATAATTAGAAAGAAGACTAAATGTTGAAGAAACAGATTATACTGTATCTTCTCCTAACATTATGGGCGATAGGGGAAACCGAAAAGGATTATTTAAAACTTGCAATTACTTCTTCTCAAAATGGTTATTATGAACTATCAAACAAATATCTTGAAGAATATATTGCAAGTAAGAAAGAAGATTTTTTGGATTTAGTTTATCTAATCTATGGTTATAACCTCTTAAATCTTGAAAAATACCCAGATGCAATAAAAAAATTTGAAATAATAATTGAAAGGTTTCCCCTATCTCCATATATCAAAAATTCATATCAATTTATTATCACCTCTTATTTGAAAATAAATGATATTTCATCTTCTTTAAATTATTATAGAGAGTATAAGAAAAAATTTGGGAAAGAAGAAGAGATTGAAAAACAGATTGGAAAAATATTACTTGAAAAAGGAATTTCTTTTTTTAAAAATAAAAGTTTTACAGAAGCAAAAAATGAATTTGAAATTATCATAAATGAATTTGAAACCACGGAAATAGTTCCTTGGGCAAACTATTATCTTGGACTTATTGAATTTGAAAATAGCAATTTTAAAAAGGCACTTCAATATTTTAAAAAAGTTATTGATACTGGGAAAGGAGAAATTGTTGTTGATAGTAAACTTAAAACTGGGGATTGTTATTTTAATCAGGGAGAATATGAAAATGCGGAGGATTATTACAGGCAAGTTTTAAAAGAAGATATACCTATTTTTTGTGAATGGGCAAAATTTCAGATTGCCATTATTGAAAAAAGAAGGGGAAATATTGAAAAGGCAAAGGAAATTCTTTCAGGAATAAAATATAAAAATGATAATGAACTTGAATTTAATGTTTTAAATGAACTTGCTTCTCTTTATATTTTATCTGAGGACTGGAAAAATGCAGAAAATACTTTAAACCAGATTATAAACCAGTTTTCTGAAAGAAAAGAAATTTCTGAGATATATTTTAAACTGGGGATTGTTAATTTTAATAAAAGAGATTTTGATAAATCACTTTCATTTTTCCAGAAAGCATTAAAAATAGCAAAAGAAAATTCAGTAAAAGAAAAAACATTATTTTTTATTGGATATACATATTATATAAAAGGAAATTTTAATGAAAGTTTTAAATACTGGGAAAATCTTCAAAAAGAATACCCTGAAAGTTCATTTATACCTCAGATTTTATTTTTGAAAGGAAGGAAATTGTATGAGGATAATAAACTAAACCAGGCAGAAATAATCTTTAAGGAAATAATTGAAAAAGGATTATCATATTATGAAGATGCTTATCCATATTTAATGGAAATACTTATAAAGAATAAAAAGTTTGAAGAAGCAGAAATATATGCTAAAAAATTTCTTGAAAAGAAAAAAGATGTAAGAATTGAATTCTTTCTTGGGAAAACATTTTATTTAAAAGGAGAAAATGATAAAGCAGAAGAGATATTTAGAAATATAAAAATAGAAAATCCTGTTATTAAAGCAGAACTGACATTTTATCTTGGAGACATATATAGAAAAAAGGGCAATATTGAAAAAGCAAGAGAAAAATTTATAGAAGTTATAAGTTTATATCCACAATATAAAGAATGGAAAGAACTTGCAGAAAAATCATTAAAAGAACTGGGGAAATGAGATTTTTTTTATTTCTTGTTTTCTTCTCTTTTTCATTTTATGGTTTTTCACAGGATATAAACCTTTTTGAAGAAATTGAAGGTAAAGATTTAAGCGAAAAGAAAACAATAATATTTAATTTATTGCCTGTTTTTCCAGATAAGGGTCTTTTTTTTCCTCAATTGCCAGAAATAAAACTGGGAGAAGAGATTGAAAAAGAAACACAGTTGATTAAAGAAATAAAGGTAAAAGAAGAAGAGATTGAAAAAGAGGGAAAAAAGTTTTTTTTAATTTTTAAATTTGGGAGTTTTGAGACAAAAAGTTTTGATATGAATTATAAAGAAAAGGAATTCAATTTAGAACTTTCTGCTTTTTATACAGGTGGTTATAGAGAAAATAGTCAGTTTTTAAATTATAAATTATTTTTTTCTTTGAATAAAGATAAATTTTTTTCAAATTTTTATCTTTCTATTGGAAATATGGAACTCCCAGGTCCTTCAATAAATCCATTTAATCTTGAAAGGGACTGGATATATCTAAACTGGGATTTTTCAAGAAATTTTAAGGATTTATTATTTAAGTTTGGACATAAATATTATTTAATGGATGAAAAAATAACAAATTTTTTAAGTTTAAATATTGAAAAAGACCTTAAAGATTTTAAATTTATAACAGGCGTTGAAGCACAGATTCTTAAAAATGATAATATTTTTGGAATTTCAGAAGATATTATTTTCGAAAAAGAAAAATTTTTAGTTAAACTGGGTTTAAAATTTTATAATGATGAGGGTGTAAGGATTTTACCAAATTTTTTATATAAAATAAATGAAAATCTTTCTATCTTTTTAAATTCTGAATACATAAATCCAGATTTATGGAAAGATGTAATTATGTATAACTGGAAAGAAATAAATAAAGAAAAATTGTCACCTGAAGAAATATATAAGGCAGGAATAACTTTAAATTTTAAAAACTTATATTTTGAGATTTCTCATTCTTATAATGATTTATATCTCTGGGAATATAATGACATAATTGGTTTATATACCCCTTATAAAGAAAATTTCTGGAAAACATCCTTTATTTTAAATTCAGAAATGGCGATAAAAGACAATTTGAAATTATTTTTAAACTTACAGAAGGATATTTTTAAAAAGGATATTTTTTATTTGCCTTCAGAAATTTTTAAAGCAGGACTTGAATTTGAGGATAGAGGATTTATTTTTAGAATATATAATTCATATACAGGAGAGAGAAAATTTGCTTCTGGAACATTAGATGGTTTTTCTCTTTTGAATTTTGAAATGAGTTATAATTATAAAAACAAATTTGAAATAGGAGGAGGAATTTATAATATCTTAAATAAAGAATATGAAATTGTGCCTTATTATCCAGGAGAGAAGAGAAAATTTCTTATATGGATTAAATTTTAAATAAAATTGATATAAAAAGGAAAATTATGATTTCAAAGGTATCTTCATTAACAATATGGGGAATTGAAGGATATCCAGTTGAAATTGAGGTTGATATTTCAAAGGGATTGCCTGGTATTTCAATTGTTGGACTTCCAGACCAGGCAGTTAAAGAAAGCAAGGATAGAATAAAACCTGCAATAAAAAATTCCGGATATGATTTTCCTTCAGGGAAAATAACAGTTAATCTTGCACCTGCTGATTTAAAAAAAGAAGGACCATATTTTGATTTACCTATTGCGATTGGAATAATGGTAGCAGATGGTAAATTAAGTCAGTCAAAAATATCAGAATTCTATTTTGTAGGAGAACTTGCATTGAATGGAGAAATAAGAAAAGTAAACGGGATTTTGCCGATGGTTTTAAAACTTAAAGAAATGGGAGTGAAAAAGTTTGTAATACCTTATGATAATTCTGATGAAGGAAGCATAATAGAGGATGTAGAAGTTTATCCTGTCAGAAATTTAAATGAATGTGTTGAATTCTTGAATGGGAAAATAAGAATAGAACCTGCCAAATCAGATATTGAAAAGATCTTTGAAAACAGGAATAAATATGATGTTGATTTTAAAGAAGTTAAAGGACAAAGATATGTTAAAAGAGCGGTAGAAGTAGCAGTAAGTGGAGGACATAATATTTTAATGATTGGCTCTCCAGGTAGTGGAAAAACGATGATTGCAAGGAGAATACCAACAATTTTACCATCTTTAACTATTGAGGAAGCGCTTGAAATTACAAAAATTCATTCAGTAAGCGGAATATTGAAAGGACCAATAGTTTTTGAAAGACCATTCAGGAGCCCTCACCATACAATTTCAGATATTGCTTTAATAGGAGGTGGTGCAATTCCAAAACCAGGGGAAGTAAGTTTAGCCCATAATGGAGTTTTATTTCTTGATGAACTTGCTGAATTTCATAGAGATGTCCTTGAAGTTTTAAGACAGCCACTTGAAGATGGAAAGGTAAATATATCAAGGGCAAAAGGAAGGTTAGAAT
>CAYNUP010000084.1:0-6319 GCA_964400565.1 uncultured bacterium
GTTTTAATAGGAGAAGCAGGGGTGGGAAAAACAGCAATAGTTGAAGGACTTGCAAGAAGAATTGTTGCTGGTGATGTTCCTGAAACATTAAAAAATAAAAGTATTCTTGCCCTTGACCTCGGTGCTTTGATAGCAGGAACAAAATATAGAGGAGAATTTGAAGAAAGATTAAAGGCACTTTTAAAAGCGATTGAGAAAAGAGAAGGAGAAATTATACTTTTTATTGATGAATTACATACACTTGTTGGTGCGGGTGCTGCAGAAGGAGCAATTGATGCTTCAAATATGTTGAAACCAGCACTTGCAAGAGGAACTTTAAGATGTATAGGAGCTACAACACTTGATGAATATAGGAAATATATTGAAAAAGATAGAGCACTTGAAAGGAGATTTCAACCAATCTATGTAAAAGAACCAAGTGTTGAAGAAACAATCTCTATTTTAAGAGGATTAAAGGAAAAATATGAGGTTCATCATGGTGTTAAAATTACAGATAGTGCTATAGTTGCAGCAGCAGTTTTATCTAATAGATATATAAGTGGAAGATTTTTACCAGATAAAGCGATTGATTTAATTGATGAAGCAGCAAGTAAATTAAAAATGGAAATTGAAAGTATGCCTGTTGAACTTGATGAAATTGAAAGAAAATTGACACAACTTGAAATTGAAAAACAGGCATTAAAAAAAGAAAATTCAGCGGAAGTTCAGGAAAGACTTGAAAAATTGGAAAAAGAAATTTCAGAATTAAAAAAAGAAAAGGAAAAACTTTATCAACAGTGGATAGCAGAAAAAGAAATAGTAGAAAAAATAAGAAAAATAAAAGAACAGATAGAAATCGCAAGAAATATAATTGAAAAGGCACAAAGAGAAGGAGACCTTGATAAAGCAGCAGAATATAAATATGGGAAACTGATTGAATTGAATAAACAACTTGAAGAAGAAACAAAAAAATTAAAAGAAATACAAAAGGGAAAAGGATTATTGAAGGATGAAGTTACAGATGAAGATATTGCAGAAATTGTATCAAAATGGACAGGAATTCCTGTTTCTAAAATGTTAGAAGGTGAGGTTGAAAAATTAATTCATATGGAAGAAAGACTTTCAAAAAGAGTAGTTGGACAGGAAGAGGCAATAAAGGCAGTTTCAAATGCTATAAGAAGAAATAGAGCAGGACTTTCAGACCCAAATAGACCAATAGGTTCATTTATATTCCTTGGTCCAACAGGTGTGGGTAAAACAGAACTTGCAAAAGCACTTGCTGAATTCTTATTTAATGATGAAAATGCCCTTGTTCGTATTGATATGAGTGAGTATATGGAAAAACATACTGTTTCCCGTCTTATAGGTGCTCCTCCTGGATATGTGGGTTATGAAGAAGGAGGGCAACTAACAGAAAAAATAAGAAGGAGACCTTATAGTGTAATTTTGCTTGATGAGATAGAAAAAGCGCATCCAGATGTATTTAATATACTTCTTCAATTACTTGATGATGGGCGATTGACTGATGGTCAGGGAAGGACAGTGGATTTTAAAAATACAGTTATAATCATGACCTCAAATATAGGAAGCCAGTTTATTACTTCTTTTAAAGATGAACAACTTATTAGAGAAAAAATAATGGAGACTTTAAAATATAAATTCAGACCAGAGTTTTTAAACAGAATAGATGAGATAATTATATTTAATAGATTGAAAAAAGAAGATATTTTAAAAATTGTGGATATTCAAATTTCTCATCTGGAGAATCGTCTTATGGATAAAAAAATCAAAATTCAGTTGACAGAAAAAGCAAAAAATTATATTGTAGAAAAGGGATATGATGAAAATTATGGAGCCCGTCCATTAAAAAGAGTTATACAGAAGGAAATAGAGAATCCTCTTGCAATGAAAATTCTTTCAGGTGAGTTTAAAGAAAATGATGTTGTATTGATTGACTTTAACGGTGAAACTTTAACTTTTAACAAAATTTAAGTTTGTAAATTTTTTGTGAACATCGGAAGTGATAGATGAGGGAAAATGGGAAGAATAAGAGAAAATAAGGATTCAATTACTCAAATAAATATTACAAATCTTGTTGATATAGCATTGACATTGGTTATAATTCTTTTAATGATAGCACCGATGATAGAGCAGGGGATAGAAGTTTCTCTTCCAAAATCCAGCCCATATGAAATGAAAATTGAAAAAAGTATAATAATAACAGTATCTTCAGACAATAAATATTTTATAGGAAGTAAACAGGTAGATTTAGAAGAGATGTATAAATTTTTAAAAGAAAAGAGTCAGAATAAGGATTTCTCTGTAATTGTAAAAGGTGATGAAAAAGTTCCTTACGAAAATATAATAAAAGTTCTTGATATAATAAAAAAATGCAAAATAGATTTAATTGGACTTGCTACACAGCCAGAGTAAAAAGAAAAAGTTTTTTTATTTCTCTGTTTTTGCATCTTTCTTTTTTTACCTTAATTTTTTTCTCACCTGTAAAAGAAAAAAAGAAATTTGAAAGAGAAATTTTTACAGTAAAACTTATCAGTTTGCCTCAAATTAAAGAAGAAGTTCGCATTGAAAATTTTATCTCTTTTAAAAATGTTAAAGATATCAAACCTGAAAAAACAAAAAATGAAAAAATAGAAAGTGTTAAGCAATCTTCAAAAATTTCAGAAAGTTTCTCTCCTGAAGATTATAGAAAAAAAGTTTATTCAAAAATTACAAAAGAAGAAAAAGCAGAAAATTTAATATCTCAAAGAAATATAGATATCAAAATTCCTGATGTGAAATCAATTTTAGAAGAAGTAAGTCCATCTCAAATAAAATCCACTTCTTTTATTCCTGAATGGTATATAAGTTTAATAAAGAAAAAAATTGAAGAAAATTGGAGTTTGAAAAGTTTCTTAGTTGGTCTTTCTGCAATTATTTCTTTTAGAATTTACAGAGAAGGAAAAGTTGAAAATATTGTAATAGAAAAAAGTTCTGGATACAAAAAATTTGATGATTCAATATTAGAAGCAATAAAATCAGTAAAAAAATGGCCTGAATTCCCTGAAGAAATAAAAGACAGGTATCTTGACATTACAGTTGAATTTAAAACGGAGGGTTAAAATGAAAAAAATATTCTTTTTAATTTTAATCTCAAAATCTTTTTTATATCCTCAGTCCCAGATTTTTCTTCAAATTACAAAAAATTTACTGGAAAAGGCAGATGTTTTCTTAATTTTCAAAATTGAAAAAAATGAATATTTTGATAAATTTATTAATACCTTTTCTCAAGATCTTGTATATTCTGGATATTTTAAAATTGAAGGACTAAAAATTACAGAAAACATTGAAAGGGTAGAAAAAGAGATAATAACACAGATAGTAATAACTGGAGAAAAAAAACAGGAATTGTTAAATGTAAAAGTTAAAAGTGGCATAGAAAAGAATGTAATTTTAGACAACTATTATAAATTAACACAAAATCCAAAAGATTTAGCACATTGGATATGTGATGATATTGTTGAAAAGTTAACAGGGAAACCGGGAATTGCGAAAAGTAAAATTCTTTTCACCTCTGATAAAACAGGAGAAAAACAGATATATCAGATTGATTATGATGGAGATAATTTAATCCAGATAACAGATGTAAAATATCTTATAAATTTTCCAAAATATCTTGAAGGTAAAAATATCCTTTTTGTCTCATATGAAGATGGCTGGCCTAAAATTGCAAAAATGAATATTCATACTGGAAAAATAGAAACATTCATTGCAAAACCAGGTCTTAATGCATGTATGTCCCCATGTAAAAAAACAAAAGAAATCGCAGTTGTTTTAAGTCAATCAGGAAATCCAGAAATATATATTGCTGATTTTAATGGAGAAATTAAAAGAAAATTAACAGATTATAATGGGATTGATAGTTCTCCCTCTTTTTCTCCCGATGGAAAAAATATTGCCTTTGTTTCTGATAGAGATGGAAAACCACAGATATATATAATGGACAGGGAGGGTTTTGGAATAAAGAGATTAAGTTACGTTTCGGGTTACTGTACATCTCCTGTTTTTTCTCCTGATGGAAATTTTATTGCCTATATTTTCAGTGAAAAAACTGGATATGGACTTGCAATATATGACATAAATACAAAAAAAACTATGACAATTAGCGGGTTAAATTGTGAGGAAATTTCATGGGCTCCAAATTCAAGACATATTGTTTATTCAAAAACAGGTAAAAATCAACCTTTAATGATTATAGATATTTTTACGAAAGAAAAAAGAGAGTTAATATCTGGGAAATTTAACACTTATAGTCCAAACTGGTTTTGTTTTGAATGAAAAAATGATAGGTTATATATATGCTATAATTGCTGTATGTGCATGGGGGAGTGTATTTACAATTGCCAAATTTGTAATTGCTAACAAATTTATGGATCCATTCGTTCTTGCTTTTTGGAGATTTTTCTGGGGATGGATTTTTCTTCTATTCATAATTAAATTTAATCTTAAAAGAATTTTTGAAATTTTTAAAAAGGACCCTTACACTTTTTTATATCTTGCTTTATCTGGTGTTTATTTTATGGTCATATTTGTTTTTATATCACTCAAAACAACATCTGCTTCGGTTTCAAGCATTTTGTTACATTCAAATCCTATATTTGTATTGCTAATTTCTATTATGTTTTTGAAAGAAAAGGTATCTTTACCTAAATTAATAGGAATCATAATTGGATTTTTAGGATGTCTTATAGTAAGCAAGGGAAACATTTTTATTTTTTCATGGAGAGGAGAAAAAATAAGTATATACCCAATTTTTGCAGCAATTTGCTGGGCTATTTATACGGTATTAGGAGAAAAACCAACAAAAAAATATGGAGCAACTGAAACAACTTTTATCGCCTCATTCATTGGTTCTATTTTTTTATTTTTAACAGTGATAGCATTAAAATTAGATATTTTTGGGGAAAATATTAAAGGATTTTTAACAGGTATTTACCTTGGGATTATTCCAACAGGGATTGCATTTACTCTATGGTTTAAAGCACTTAATTATATGAAACCATCTTCATTGGCTCAATTTCAGTATCTTGGACCTGTAACAACTTTAATTTTATCATTTTTTATCTTAAAAGAAGTAGTATCGCCGGCAGTAATTTTGGGAATGTTTTTGATATTTATTTCATTTTTTTTTAATGCAATTTGATAAAAGTGGCTAAATTTTATAAAATAATTCCAAATTTAACTAGGAGTGAAAAATGGAAGAGATGAAAAGATTAATTTTATTCTTGATAATTTTATTCACTACAAAAATATTTGGAGCAGGGAATATTGTTGATATTATAATAGAAAATACAAAACCAATTTCTATAAAAGAAGAAAAAAGATTTCCACTTTTTGTCTGGACAGGTATACCTTTTGGTATATCAGAGGAAGAGATAAAAAATTATCTTTTAAAACTTAAAGATAGAAATATCCTTTTATTTACAAGATGGAATATTCCCAAAGAAGGTATAGAAAAAGGAATAAAGGATGCTTTAAAAATTGATAAAATAAGAAAAGAATTAAATTTGCCGGTTGTTGTTGATGCTACTAGTATAGTATATAGATTTTTTGATGGAAGTGAAGAGACAGCCCATATAGATGAAAATGGAAATATATTTTTTGATATGTCTTTTGATCCTAAAGTAAAAATAGGATGTCCTTTCAGAATTGAATCAAGATTTCAGGTGATAAAAGATAGATTAGAAAAATTTCTTAAAGCATATAAAGAGTCAGGAATAGATATAAATTACTGGGCAGTTGACTGGGAAATTGATGGTCCAATAGAGTGGAATGATGCCTGGGAAAATTCAAAAAAATGTGTTATATGTAAAAAAGAAATTAAAAATATTGATAATTTTGATGAATTTCAAAAAATTATAAGAAAAAAAAGGGCAGATTTGCAAAAAATAGTATTTGTAGATACAATTAAAAAGTACTATCCTGATTGTTTAATTGGAAATTATGGAGTAAATCCCCATGATGGATATAGATACTGGTGGGATTATTTTGAAAAAGAAGTAGAAGGTGCTTCATACCAAAAAAAACATAATGCCCTTCACAGAAAATGGTTTGATGAATTTAAATATAGTGGATATACAATGGCAATGCCTGTTATTTATACATGGTTCAGATTTTTTAATGATTACAATTTTGGGGAAAAAGAATATAGATAGTTTTATCCGCTTTTGAAGGAAGGAACATCTACAGGAAAAAATACTCTTGGTGATATTCCTATCATAAGTTTTGTTCACTGGCAGACAGTTCTTAAACCTAAAGAAACAGCTAGAGAGAAATACAAACA
>CAYNUP010000085.1:0-6247 GCA_964400565.1 uncultured bacterium
GTCCAAGATGGGGTGATAGTTTTACTCCCACATCTCCTCCAACAGGAAGATTTTCTTTTGGTATTACTCATAGAGATTTTCAGATGTTGGTAAGAGCACTTTCTGAATATGGAAAAGTTAGATTAATTCAATCGCCTAAAATAATGACATTAAATGGAGAAAATGCTATAATAAGAGTTGTAACGACATATCCTGTTGTGACTGTCAGTACTACATATAGTTATGACACTACAACAGGTCAAATAAGACTTGCAGGAATTACACCCACAATTAGAGAGGAAGATGTTGGAATTGAATTTAATATTACACCTACAATCAATCCTAACAGAACAGTCAATCTGGACACAAGAATAAGTGATAGAAGGCTTATTGAAATAAGAAGTTATACATGGGAATTTGCAGGAAGGACCTATCCTATAGTTGACTATCCAATAATTTCAACAAGAGAAGCAACACAAAAAATTACTTTATTTGATGGACAATCACTTGTAGTTGGTGGTTTAATACAGGATGAAGAAAGATTTAGGGAAAGCGGAGTTCCATTTTTAAGAAAAATACCTATCCTTGGATACTTATTTAAAAAACCTGAATATTCAGCATTAAAAAGTGAACTTATCCTTTTTATAACTCCTTATATTGTGACATCTTTTGAAGAAGGGAAGGAACTAACAAAACCTGAAATTAAAAAACTGGAAGAGCCGATAGGTGATAAAGTTATTAAAAGTTTTTAGGAGGTGATAAAAATGAAAAAGTTTTTATTTATAATGTTGCTAATCTCTACAATATCTGTTTATTCACAAACCACATCCACTTCAAGTTCAAAATCTACCTCTGATTTATTTACAACTACAAAAAAAGAATTAACAGAGGAAGAAATGTTAAGAACAAGAATATCAAGTATAATTTCCTCATCGATAGGAAATAAATTGAGACATCCTGATCCTAAAATAAGAAAACAGGCATTAACATATCTTGTTTCCTTATTGGGAACATCTGACCTTTTCAATGTTTCTGGAACAGGGCAATCAACCACACAACAGACAATAGGACTGGTTGGAGTTCAATTCGTTTCAGACCTTTTCCTTTTACTAAATGATTCAGACCCTGAAGTAAGTGACCTTGCAAGAGTTGCTCTTGATGCTTTATTTGGAACAGAAGATACTTTTTTAAAATATATGGAAGACCCAGACCCAACAGTAAGAAAATATGCAATAAGAATATATACTGAAAGATGCATGACTGCAAAAATAGGGTCAGATACTACCCAGAAGGATAAAAGTTATATAACTCAACTTTCTGCTTTAAGAACTCTACTTGTAAGATTAAAATATGAAAAGGATGAAGGAATAAAAAAGACATTAACTGATGCAATAGAACAATTTTTAACGACACAGAAAGAAGGGACAGGAGGGAAACCACGTATAGCAGTAGACCAGACAATTATTAACTATCTAAATGATAATAACCCTTCTGTAAGAAAGAATGCATTAAAAATAATAGCATCTATGGAATATAATCCTGTAATTTTTAATATTCTACTTGAAAGATTAAAAGTTGAAAAAGATGAAGAAGTTAAATCTGAAATTGAGAGAACAATAGAAATTATTGCTGGTGGAAGTGCAAGACAATGATTGAAATAAAAAATTGACTAAACCTCTAAAAATTTAAATTCGTCTAAATATATAATGAAAGATACAAAAAAATGAATTTAAAGTTAAAAAAAGTTTTTGTTTTTCTGATATTTTCAACCTTTCTTTTTGGAGAAAAAGAATTTTATCTAAACTTTAATAATGTTGATATAAGAACATTTGTAAAATTTGTTGGAGAGATAACAAAAGAAAATTATGTTATAGACCCAAATGTAAAAGGAACTATAACAATATATTCAAAGACACCTATTCCTGCTGACCAGATTGATAGAGTTTTCAAGTCAATTTTAAACTTTTATGGATTTACAGTTATAAAAAAAGAGGGATTATCTTTAATTACCACAATTACAGATGGAAGACAGATGGCAAGATATATAAATATTGGAGAAATTCCAAAGGAGAAAGAAGATGAGTTTATAAACCAGGTTATAACTTTAAAGTATTATCCATCAGATACAATTTCACAACTTATAACACCATATTTATCAAAAGGAGGCCAGATTACAATTGATACAAGAACAAACACTTTAATTATATCAGATATAGGAGAAAATATTAAAAAGATTATGGGAATTATTGAAAAACTGGATAAACCAAGTCCTCCTGGACAGGAAGAGATAAGGGTTTTTAAATTACAAAATGCAGATGCTGAAGAAATCGCCAAAGTTTTAACCCAGGTTTTTCAAAGAGTTCCAACAGCACAGATAAGAACTGTAACTACTCCTGTAACTACAACTCCTGTAAGAACTATCACTCCAAGAACAACCACAACCACACAGCCAACTGCGACTCCCACAACTACAACGGCTACAACAACTACTCCAACAACAGTTACTCCTTTCAGGACTCAAACAACAACCACTCAACCCCAGGTAGTCGCAAATAAAGCAACAAATTCTTTAATTGTCTATGCTGATCCAAAAGATTTTGAAACAATTGAAAAAATTATAAAAGAACTTGATGTTTTACCAAATCAGGTTTTAATTGAAGCATTAATAGCAGAAGTAACATTTGATAAAACAAAAGAACTTGGGGTTGAATGGGCTACATCATGGAAATTTAATGGAGACCAATATACAGGAATAGCAGGAACAAATTTAGGGACAATTTATGATTATGCAACAACAGGAATCCCTCCATCAGGTTTATCATTAGGATTTTATAAAGGAGATTTTACATTTCCATTAAGTGTAGGTGCTTTAATAAATTTATATGCAAAAGATACGCAATTCAATATACTTTCAACTCCTCAACTTGTAACAGCAGACAATCAAGAAGCAACAATAAATGTGAGTGAAAATATACCTTACCTTAAAGAGACAAGATTTTACACTACTACAGGGGGTCAGACAGGAGATATTGTTAAAAGTTATGACTATAAAGATGTAGGTATAATTCTTAAAATTACTCCACAGATAAGCCAGGATAAATATGTAAAACTGAAAATTTCACAGGAAGTTACAAAACTTATTCAGGGAGGACTTCCTGAAGCACCTACAACTGCCAAAAGACAGGCAGAAACAACCCTTATAATTCCGAATGGTAAAACAGTGGTTCTTGGAGGATTGTTAAGAAATGATTCAGAAAAAAGTATTCAAAAGGTGCCATTTTTGGGAGATATACCTCTACTCGGTTATTTATTCAGAAAGGATACTACAAAAACAGTTAAAACAAATTTGATGATTTTTATAACTCCACATATAATTTCTACTTTTGAGGAAGCAGAAAAAATAAAAGAGGAAAAGAAAAAAATAATAGAAGGAAATAGAAAAGATGGATAAAAAGATAAACTGGATAGATAATTTTGAAGATAGGATAGACCCTGAAATTTTAAACATTTTCCCTTATAATTTTTTAAAAAATAACTGTTTTATCCCTGTAAAAGGTGATAATGGAGAGGTTTTAATTATAACAAATAACCCTTTAAATATTGATATTGGAGAGATTAAAACAATTTTAAAAAGGGATGTTAAAGTTTTATTATCAAATGAAGAAAAAATACTTGAATCTATTGAAAAGTTTTACTATCATCCAAGTTCTTCAAAAAAAGTTATTGAAGATTTAAGTTCAGAAGAAATATTACACCTTGAAGAAAATATAGATACTGAAACAGGAAATTTACTTGACCTTGCAAATAAGGCTCCTGTTATAAGAATAGTAAATCAAATAATTTATAAGGCAATCTCAATGAGAGCAAGTGATATTCATTTACAAGCAACAGAAAATTTCTTAAAGGTTAGATATAGAATAGATGGGGTATTGCATGATATTTTTGTATTACCCAAAAAATTTCATCCTCCAATTATTACAAGAATAAAAATAATGTCAAACCTTGATATTGCGGAAAAAAGAATACCACAGGACGGTAGGACTTCAATAAAAGTTGACAGTAAAAAAATAGATATAAGAATTTCTATACTCCCAACATTTTTTGGGGAATCAGTAGTTTTAAGATTACTTGACAGAGCAACATTTTTATTAAGTCTTGAAGAACTTGGCTTTTCAGAAGAAAATTATAAAAAGTTCCATCAATTAATCCATTCTGACCATGGGATAATTTTATTAACAGGACCTACAGGAAGTGGTAAAACAACAACACTTTATGCTGCTTTGTCCAAAATTAACAATCCTGGAATAAATATAATCACACTTGAAGACCCTGTTGAATACAATCTTGAAGGAATAAATCAGATTCAGATAAATCCAAAAGTTGGATTGACTTTTGCAAATGGTTTAAGGTCTATTTTGAGACATGACCCAAATGTAATAATGGTTGGAGAAATAAGAGATATAGAAACAGCAGAAATGGCAATTCAGGCATCTTTAACCGGACACCTTGTTTTCAGTACACTTCATACAAATGATGCTCCAAGTGCAATTATAAGATTGATAGATATGGGAATTGAGCCATATTTAATTGCCTCTTCATTAATTGGAGTTATGGCTCAACGACTTGTTAGATTAAACTGTCCAAACTGTTCTGTTTATGAAAAGCCTCCTTCAGATTTACTTTCTGAATTAAAAATTGAAGATGAAGCATTTTTAGAAAATAAATTTATGAGAGGGCAAGGATGTGAAAAATGTTTGTATGAAGGATATTATGGAAGAACAGGAATTTTTGAACTTCTTGTTATTGATGATGAAATCAGGGAACTTATATTAAAAAGAGTATCTTCAACAGATATAAAAAAGATAGGTATTAAAAAGGGAATGAAGACATTGAGGATGGATGGTATAGAAAAGGTGAAGAAAGGACTTACAACAATCTCAGAAGTATTAAGGGTAACACAGGATACTTAAAAATGCCTGTTTATTCATTTATTTTAATTGATAGAAATGGAAAAGTATTAAAAGGAAAAAGAGAAAGTGAGAATATAGATTTTTTGAAAAATGAATTTCAAAAAGAGGGTTTTTATATTGTAAAAATTGAAGAATTAAAAAAATTTAATTTTAAATTTTTGAAAAGAGTTGGGATAGAAGATATAACTGTGACAATAAGGGAACTTTCAACTTTTTTAAATTCAGGTATACCACTTGATGAAGCCCTTACCGGATTGATTTCACAGATGAAAGAAGGAGAATTAAAAAATGTATTTATAGATGTTCAAAAGAGTGTAAGAGGGGGAGCAAGTTTTTCTCAGGCACTTAAAAAACATTCAAATCTATTTCCGGATATGGTTATTTCAATGGTAAGGGCTGGGGAGGAAACAGGAAATCTTGACCTTGTTCTTTCAAGAGTAGCAGATTTTTTTGAAAAGAGAAATGCTTTCAGGAATAAAATAAGAACCATTATGACATATCCTATTTTTATGATTATAGTTGCATTTTTTGTTATTGTTTTTGTTTTTTCTTTTATAATACCAACCATTACAAGAATTTTCACTCAGGTTTCATTAAATTTGCCCATTTTAACAAGAATTTTAATAAAAATCGCCTCCTTTTTAAAATCTTTCTGGATATATATTCTCTTTTTTATCTTTTTAATTTTTTTCATAATAAGAAGTTTTTTAAGAGCAGAGAAAAAGAGAATTTTGATAGAAAAAATGGTCTGGCATATCCCAATTTTAAATGACTTTTTTTTAAAAAGAGAAATTATAAATTTTTCAAAGACATTGTCTACATTGATAAAAGGAGGGGTTGAGATTTTAGAAGCACTCAATATTGGAAAAAATGTTCTTACCAGTATAAATATGAAAAATGAAATAGAAGAAATAACTGAATATGTTTCAAAAGGAGGTTCTCTTTCATCCGGATTTTCAAAAAGTAAATATTTTCCATATCTATTTACCCAACTTATTGGAGCAGGTGAAAGAAGTGGAAATTTACCTGAAATGCTTGATAGAATTGGTGATATATATGAAGAGGAATTATCCCAAAAATCTTTAAAATTTGTAACCCTACTTGAACCATTTATGATTCTTTTTATGGGAGGTATTATTGGTTTTATTGTAATGTCAGTTTTATTACCAATTTTCCAGATATCACAATCTATAAAATGAAAAAGAGAGGATTTAACTATGTGGTTTTGGATTTTTTGTTATTATACCGTCATATTCGCCTCCTTGTCAATAGATTTTGTTTTTTAATTTTACGACATC
>CAYNUP010000086.1:0-2515 GCA_964400565.1 uncultured bacterium
TACTTATACATACAGGACAGTTGTTTATAGACATTTAGATGGAGCAAATATTTTATTTGTTGATGGACATGTTGAATGGAGGAGAAAACCTGCTCCAGGAAAATATTTAGATGTTGCTTGGCAAGGTTCAGGTACTACCTCAGGTTGTATATTGTGGGAATAAATTTTAATAAATAGAAAAATAAGGGGGGTAGAATATGAAAAGAGTGCGGGATGTTTTTTTAACTATTTTATTTTTGTTTTCCAATTTTTGTTTTTCAAAGTCAATATGTGAGGATAGGAATTTTGAGACAATTTGGAAAGCAGAAGGTCCAATAGAGATAGTTTCAGAATATGGCAAGCCCACAACATTTAGTATTGAAGTTCCACTGATTAAAGAAGAGAGAGGCAAAGTAGTAGTTATGAAGTTTAAAGCAAGATTACATATGGAGACATCGAGCGGTTGGAATGATTATCTTGGGGTAGAAATAAATGGGAAAGTTTTGAGTAAATATACAAATAAAGGATATTCCCGTTTAATAAATAGAAAAGAGATATTTAAATCAACGATAGAAGAAAGGGATTGGTGGAAAAAGAGAGCAGGTTATCCAACTTTAACTGTGTATTTTGGTAATGGGAAGACGCTTGACTCAAGAGTAATAAGTGATAAAGAAGAAGGTTTCTGGTATATGTTAAATATTTCTGATGTTATAAATTATAAAGAAGTGACACCAGATGAAAGGATAGAGACAACAGAAGGAAAAAATAAGATTACATTTATAAACACATTTTTAGGTAGGTATATTCCTGATAGACAAGTAAATATGATTATAGAAGATTTAGAGATTGGCTATTTACCAAGAGAAATAGTTGAGAGATATTCAAAACCCAAATTAGAAGAATATGGAGAAATTAGAATAAAAGAGCAATTAAAAGGAAAGACATATGAATTAAACATAGGAGAGAATGGAGAGATAGAGGTCAAAATAGGAGATGAGAAATATAAGTTAGTAAGTAGTTATTCATATCCTGGAGAATATAATATTATTGGATATAACTGGTTTGGCTCATTAGAAAAAAATTGGAAAATTGATATTAAAAGACTATCAGAGAAAGAGGTTGAGGTTAAAGGAGATAGTGATTATTATACAATAACGAGAAAAATAAGAGCAGGAGATGAAAAGATAGAAGTTAAAGAAAATGTAAAGAATAAGAGAGATAGTGAAATAGGGATAATGATAACACATAAATTAATTTTAGAAGATTTACCTTCTTATTACACAATTGCAGGAGTTGAAGAAATAGAGATGTCAAAAATGGTAGCAGAAAATCCAACAATATTTGTTTCATATAAAGATAAAGGTGTTGGATTTGTAGCAGAAGACAATGTTTTAAGGGTTCAGGGCGAGATTGAGAAGAAAGTAAATACACTTACTTATTCAACAAGACATTTTGGGATTGATAGGAATAAAGAATACACTTTTGAATTTTCAATATATCCAATTTTAGAGAGGAATTATTTTACATTTATAAACAAAGTAAGGAAAGACTGGAATGTAAATACAAAAATAGAAGGTCCTTTTGTGTTTTCAGCAGGAGTTGTTCCTGGGAGGAAAGCAAAGATATATACATTTGGTTTTTGGTTAGATTATTATGACATTCATCCTGAAACAGGTAAACTAGTCACATGGGAAGAATATAAAAATAGGTACAAATCATGGATAGAAAAATTAAAAAGACAACAGCCAGATGCAAAATTACTTGGGAAAGTTGAGACAAATATAGTTACTATTGACAAAAGAGATATAAAAGGAGGAGAAATATTACCAAATCCATCTTCTAATCCTGTATATGGTTTGGTCCTTAATAAAAAACAAAGTGATGTATTAAAAGAGGCGACGCTATTAGGGGCACCGATGAAAGATTGGATGGATTCGGTTTTGTTAACAGAAGAAGGGAATATTATAGTTGACACTTATTATCCAAGTTTACGGAAAAATGATAATTTTTTAAATTTACTTGTTTATGTTGAAAAAGGGAATCACAGATTTAAACATTTTCTAAAGCAGATAGATTTTTTAATGGATGAAGTAGGATTTGATGGAGTTTATATTGACCAATTTTCACTTACAGTTGGACCAATAGGAAGAAAAGATAGGCATACATATGATAGATGGGATGGATATACAGTTGATATAGATGAGAAAACAGGCAAAATAACAAGAAAATATACTGATTGTGGACTAATAGGAGCAGAAGGAAGAAGAGCAATTTTAGAATATATTATTTCAAAAGGAGGCATAGCGGTAATAAATTGGCAGCCAGGGGTTAAAGAAGAAAGAGGATTTCCAAATGTATTTAGATTTTCAGAATATGAAGATATCAATCCACTTGCATTTAAAAAACCACCAACAGGTATATCTTTTGGTAGATGCCATCTTTCAACCCCGATTGTGCTTGGAGTAAGACCTGAGAGATTAGGACAAGAGGGCAGGGACAGATTTGCGGAAGTTATAATGAAGGGAGTAATAACAGG